>NJDV01000085.1 GCA_002254765.1 Thermoplasmatales archaeon ex4484_36
AGCACCGCACTTTCTACATTTAAGGTATATTTCCTGGGAGCCGCACTTCGGGCAGGTTCTTCTTCTCAGGTTGACGTAGGCCCGTCCCCTCTCCGCAGCGTTTTGAACGAGCCTCTGGGGTCCTCCTTCGGTGCCCACCGCGAAAAGCCCATGCACCGGCGGTTTCATCTTTCTCATCGCAGCTTTCTCAGGCCTGCCCATTCTTCCCCCGATCCTTGTGGGGGCTCTTTTTCTGATGGTGACTCCGGCAAGGTGCGACACCAGTCTGACAGGGTCCATCCCTTCCCATCCCGGGGGAGGATCCCTCACGGGAACAAGCCTCTCCCCTTCCGGGGCGAGTCCCAGGGGCACATAAAGCGCCCCTGCAAGGTCCTTTAAGATGATCTCACCATCTCTCTCTCTGTGAAACGCTCCAAGTGTGAGGAGCATCTCTTTTATGGAGTCATCCTTCTTAATGTGAAGCTCCACCCCCTCAACCCGGGAACTGTTAAGGAGGTATTCTCGCAGCTTGATGATCTCGGGCGGTCTCAGGTCATGCCAGAGAAGTGTATAGCGAGGGTGGAGAGCAACACCCTCCTCCCTTGAAAACTTAAGAGCATCATCAAAGGAGTTGAGTTGCGGGAGGGTGATGCTCTCAAGGAACCTGTCAGCATCGGCAAGCTCCGCAAGAAGGCTGTCGTAGAACTCCTTCAACCGCCTCTTGATGCCCTTCTCCAGCTCCTCTTCAAACTTCCTCTTCCTCTCCTCGGTATCGGACGCTCCCGCCTCTTTAAGGAGCTCTGATCTCACCGTTTCGGTAATCTCATTCTTGATATCGGCTAAACGGAGTAGTTTCCTGTAGGGGCTCTCTACGTCCTTAAGGCCGGCTTCTTTAAGGTACAGCGCCTCCTTGGCCTCCATCTCCCACCACTCTTCTGTATATGCTCCTTCCATGAGCGGATGGTTGTTCTCTAAGAACTCTCCCACAGGGATCAGGATATCTCCCAGGTCCACTATCCTTTCTATGGTATCCTTCAGCTCCTCCGCCTCCTTAGCGCTCTTTATCCTTATGAAATCTCCGTTCTTAAGCAGAACAGAGGGGCCATCTATACTCTCGCACGGTGTCACAACCCCTGCCTTTCCCGGGCGCTCGGTTTTAAGCTGTGTTCCAACGGCTAGAAAGCTCTCCACAACAACCATGGTGGCTGGATGTATGGCGATGGAAGCCAGGCCAGCGGTTCTTGCCCTCCCGTATCGCAGGCGAAAACCTCCCTCCTCTCTACCTCCTCCCTTTTTAAGGTCCTTTAGGAACTCCCACTCCTTGAGGCCGAGCCCTCGGGTGATTTTAAGAAGCTTTGAGGCCTTCTGCAGGAGCCCTTCGGCGATGACCAGGCAAACCCCTGAACGGACCCTATTGGTTGGAACCCTCGGGAGGTCCCTGTAGCCCTGAACCTCCTCCTTCTCCGTTCCCTCCCCGTTTATGCATACCGGACAGTTAGTTATGATGAACCTTATCTCTTGGTTTGATGGCCTGTACTGGAGGTTTCTGTAGAGCTGGAACTCCTCTATGTATCGGTTGATCTCCTGTTCTGTTGGAATGTATCTGCCTAGGCCAAGTTCCTTCCCCACCACACCTCCCAAAAGGACGCTCATTGCTTGAGCGGTACCGCCTGCGGCCCTTATGGGACCGGAGAAGAAGATATCGGGATAGGAGGTTCCATCGGAGTTCTTGGAGATTATAACCCTGACTATCCCCTCAAGGGGCGCCACGAGAACCCCCTCTGTAAGGATGGCAAGTCCTGTTCTTACAGCCTGATCCAGCGCCTTCTCCTTATCCCCACTCTCTTTGAAGATGCTTCTTGCCACTCTCCTTGCAACCTCCAGGGAGAGCACCTCCCTCTCGGGAATATCCTCCGAAAGCTCTCTTATAAGGTTTGCAACCCCCGGGGGTCCTACAAGGCTCTCCACCCGCCCTGCCATGTCCTCTGCGAAGGGTATCTCAACCTCCAGGGAGGGGTCAAGCCCTTTTCTCCTTGCCCTCTTTGCCACCTCGTAGGCTCTGTTCAGCTCCCTCTTCAGGCCCTCAACGTAGCTCTTCATTTCATCTGGAAACCCGGCAAAAGAATCCTTCCCCTTGTCTCCCATAACAGTCCCTCGTGGTGCAGGGGAGAGAACGGAGAGGGGATATTTAACCTTCTTTGGGGGTTGGGTGAAACTTGGGCCTTTTTATCCCCGCCGTACATTTGGAGAGTTAAAGCTTTATAATATATAACCACAATAATGGATTGAACGTCAAAGGAGCGTGTGGTTTTGGAGGAAACTGTTCGGCGCAGGGTTATGATAGTGGAGGACCAACGCGATATGGAGGAGTTCTACCGGGAGATCTTCTCCACAATGGGATTTGATGTTGTAGCTGTTGCAAGGGATGGAAGGTCGGCCATCGAAACGTACTTCTCACTTGATCCCCGCCCTGATCTGGTTATCATGGATCACAGACTCCCCGGGATAAGCGGGCTTCAGGCGGCCCAATCCATCCTGGAGAAGGATCCGAAGGCCCCGATAGTCATAGTCACTGCCGATGAAGAGGGCCTCTGGGAGTCTACTGTGAGGGGGGTCCCTGCCATAAAGAAGCCAGCAGTTTTTGAAAAGATAATAAAAGCTGTTATGAGAAGCGTGCCTGGGGCCCCCGCCGAGATAGCAGGTACTGCGGGAGAGAGCCCGCTTGCTGAGATATTCCAACCACATCGGCTCTACCTTATCCCGGAGGAGTCTCCCGATGCCGGAATGAACGTCTTCCTCCACCTCCTCTCCCACGGCTATAAGGGCCTGCTCTTCACAAGGAGAAACCCGGAGGAGCTGAAGAAGATGTATCCTCTGGAGGGCGTCCCTCTGGTGTGGTTCTCCACCCTTCCCTCGGAGATGTACGAGACTGTGACACCGTTCAAAATACAGCACCTGCTTCTTCTTCTACAGGAGTCCTTAAGAAGCGCTCATCCAACTGTGGCTTATATGGAGGGGTTTGAGTTCTTCATAACGAACATCCCCTTTGACAGAATACTAAATATCATACAGGTGTTGAGAGATCGTGTTACAAGAAGCGAGAACATGATACTGAAGAAGGAGTTTGAGGTTGTTGAACCCGATAGAATACTTAAGGCCCTAAAGAAGAGGGTGTGAAGAGCTCTGGAGGGACTGTGACCTCCACGAACCCCTTCTTTTTGAGTGCTTCGGCGGCCTGCCTGTGTCCCTCCGTTTTGAGAAGGATTACGATCAAACCTTTCATTAAATCTGAAGCAGGCTCGCTTATGGAGTCGACGAATCGCTCAGCCTCTTCCAATGTGTTGAAATGAAGGAATTCCGTGAGGTTGTCTATTATGATGAGGTCCACTTCGGACATGTTCAGCCCATCTGCCTCCTGGTCCACTCTGAACAGCCTGTAGACCCTGGGGATCTGAATGACTCCCTTATCTGTTTTGATAGGAGGATTCTTCTCGCCTCTGATGGATCCTTTCATATAAAGGACTATGTCCATGAAGTATATCTTCTTAAGAGGTATCTCCCACCTCTGGAAGAGCTTCTGCGGGAAGATATGAGGTCTGCCGGAGCAGATATACAGAAGTCCTTTGTTCTCCTCAACAACGAACCTTTTTGCAAGGGCAACAGATAGTGGTACAACGTTGAACGGATTGGTGACCATCACATACTTGGAGCGAGGAGATATGAGGTTAAGGAAGTCCTGAAGTTCCTGCGAAAACATGGGGTTCATCTCTCATTTCCCCCCCTCATCTTAGTCCCTGGTGCACTATAATCCCATTTTTGGTGATGTCAAAGAGGTGTTTTCCCGTCACATGATCAGTGCCCCTCATTTTCAGGATCTCAATGTACCGCTTCCTCCCCATTTCCACCTCAATGTTGTAGAGGACAATTATTCCGTCCGAGGTGTAGGCAGGGTCAAGGGGAAAGGGTGAGGTGTGCGTGGACTCACCTGTGAGAAGTGTCACAGACTGCCAGTTTTTGAGGGTGTGGGAGAGCTCATAGAGGAACTCCCTGTACTTCTCTTTCAGCACAAGGGATGTAACTGTGATAGGGTCTATTACTATCCTCTGAGGCATAACCTCTATGATCTTCTCCTCTATGACCCTAAGTAGGGTCTCAAAGCGGTCCTGGGGGGGGAATTCCGGCTTCAGGTAGGGCCCCAGATCAAAATATATGATCTCCTTTCCTAGAAGGTCTTTGTTGAAGAATTTGAAGCTGGATGTGAACCTCAGCATCCAATTAGTAGGTTCTGAGAGGGTTGTGAAGAAGATTCCCCTCTCTCCCTTCTTTGCCCCCTCAAAGAGGAACTGGAGACTGAAGGTGGATTTACCCGTCCCGGTCTGTCCGGCTAGAAGTATGGTTGACGGGTACGGGAAGCCACCTTCCAGCATTTCATCAAGGCCTGGAATCCCCGTGGTCAGACGAAGAAACTGTTCCTCCATATACTCACCTCTTCATTGTTGCCTCGCTGTTAGGGGAACGAAAATATATCGTATGCTATTTAAAACCTTTTTTAAAAATTCCTGATGTTGAGGAAAGAGACCTTCTTCTGCGCCTCCACAGGTAAAACGAGACGGCGATCAAGGTCCCTAAAAGCGCAACCAGAACGGCTTCGAAGCCTCTCTCCCCGGGGGTTTTCTCTCCCGCTTCAGGAAGGCGAAGCCTCCACAGAGAGTAGACGGTTAGATTATCCACAAGGGGCCCCTCCCCACCCGGGGAATCTGGCAGCCAGACGATCTCCAGACCCGTCTCACTTATCTGTCCTAGGGAGGTTTCTCGGGGGTGACCCTGCCATGAAATCGTCAGCCTCACCCTGTAGGAGATCTTCACCTCTGCATAGCTGTTCCTACTCAGGGGCCTCGCTACCTGGAACCCCTCTCCTATTATACCGAACCTCCACAGCTTACCGTCCTGCCCTTCCTTAACATCAATGGTGTATTCCTTGAAGCCTCCCCTGAAGTCCAGTAGCGGTCCCCTCATGTCCCACTCCCCGTCTAGATTGTAGTCTATAACGTAGGTTATATATCCAGCCCGCAGGTTACTGACGGAGTAGGGCTCATAGTCGAGGATGAGGCTCAACGACCTTACGCTCCGGGGGATGTACACCTCTCGCGTCTGGTTCTGCACGAGCTCCTCCTTTCCCGCCTGTTCGTTGTATCTGGTCCAGACACCTTCCCACTGGGTGTAGAGAGTGGCGGGGGAGGGGAGCGGGACCCCCTCACTTACTGCCTCTTGGTAGAGAGAGACGGCTTGAAGGACGTCGACCTCCGGGCCGTACCTAACCCTAAGCCAATTAAGGGTGAGGGCCATACCCACGGCCGCCTTAAGGTCTATTATGCCGTAGCCCTGCACATAATCGATTCTCTGGCCCCCCCAGCCGGTTGCAGAGTCTTTCACAGGTACCCCGTGCTCCTCGTCCTCCGGAAGCCTCCTTGCTGAGGCTTCCAGAATGATCTCGCCGGAGTAGTCCTCATGTACATCGGAGACCTTCAGCGAGGGACACGCTTGGAAAAGCAGGGCCACAGCGCCGGCCACATGGGGGGTGGACATGGAGGTTCCCGATAGGGGGAGATAGTAAGGGTTCGTGTTGCTTAGCCAGCTACCCGCGGAGATTACAGTCCTTCGGGCCTGAGGCGCCCAAATCCTTACCCCGGGGGCGCCCACATCGGGGTATGTCTGGGGCATCCCCAACCTTCCCCTTGAAGAGAAGTCCGCCACATAGGAGCCGTCCCTTGCGTAGGCCGCCACCATGATGGCACAGGGAGTGTTTCCCTGCTGGGAGGTAGTTATTGTCTCCCCCTCGGGGTCAAGTCTTCCATCGTTTCCCGCGGAAAAGCACACCACCACATTGTTTTCAAAGGTAAGCCTCTCTACAATCCTTGAGAGAGCGGAGGAGGGGTCGTACTCTCCCACTGTGGTGTGCCAGGAGTTGGTCACCACCCTTATGTTATAGATATTGTTCCCCGGTCGCGAATGGTCGTAGACCCACTGTAGCCCTCCCAAATAATTGGACATGGCTAGGTCCTCAATGCCCACGTCCCCCACGGAGAGACCTATGAGGTAGGCCCTAGGGGCTACACCCCGTCTGGCACCTGCAGACGCCACCCCACTTCCAGCAGCTATGCCCGCGCAGTGAGTTCCATGCCCGTATGAGGTGTCGGAGTTCTCCATCGGCACCCAGGGTCCGAAGGGAGTGTCCGCCTTCAGGTTCATTATGGTTTTGCCACCGTAGTCCAGATCAGGATGGCCTGCGTCTATTCCGGTGTCTACCACCACTACGGTTACCCCCTCCCCGTCTATCCCACTAGCTTCGAAGATGCCGGCACTCTTCTCCAACATCGAGTACCAGACGTCGGTGGCGTTTATGACCCCTGTGGAGACCTCCAGGTCAAGTTCCACAGGGGAGTCCCACTCAATGTAAACCACCCCCGGGGATGCCTGAAGCCTTTTTAGATTCTCCCACCTCCCCTTAACAAGATAAGCGCTAGCTGCGGGGAAGGGACCCAAAACGGCAAAGCCTGCGTCTTCTATTCTCTCCTCCATAACCCTACCAATAGATGTGACGGACACGATAAACCTGTCCATCCCCCTGGCCCCATCCTCCAACATCTTCTCCACGGCGCTTGAGAGGTCCGCATAAAGAGAATTAACATCCTCGCTGAGTGTGGTTGGGTGGGGAAGGAGGATGAGAATCAGCAGAACGGAGAGAACAGCCATAGCCCGCATCCAATGAGGTTATGTAAAGGGGGGCTTAATATCTTTTGCCCTTCTTCAGGAAACACATTTATTAGGCGGAACAGATTATTTTAGTATAGGGATGGTAAGGGTTCAGTCATGGAAGGGAAGGAAAACAGAGGGAGGCTTATCTCCGCCTCCGAGATAGAGAAGTGGGCCTACTGCCCTCTTTCCTGGAAGCTCTCCCGGGAGTTCTCCACAGAAGATGAGAGCCTGAGGGCGGGTATTGAGCTCCACAGAAGGGTTGACGAGGACCTCAAAAGCTCCATAAAACTGAGGAGGAGGAGCTCGGAGGAGTACCTCTCTTTCTATGTAGGCGCCTCCACCTTCCTGCTTCTTTTCATCACAGGGATTGTACTGTTCATGCTGGTCAGGACGGGCCATGTGGAGAATCTGGTTCCAGCCTTCACAGCAGCATCCTCTGTCTTTTTGATTCTCTCTCTTTTCACCCTGTTCAGAACATTTTTCAAGGGGGGTGAGATAAAGGAGCGCTTAAACCCCAGCGTCTCCATATCAGCCAATGCGGCGCTGTTTCTCACAGTGACCTTTGTCCTTGGCTATTGTGGTTACCTAAAGGGCCTCTTCATCACCCTCACGGGAGCCCTCATATGGTATCTAATGCTGATAGGGACGATCCTGCTGCTCTCTTTGCTAAAGAAGAAGTTCCCCAGATTTCTCATTGCCATTATTAGAATATCCTCAATATCAATACCTGTGGTGGTGCTGCTGGCGTTCTTTGAATTCCATTTTCTATTAACTGCTTCGTATCTGGTGCTTTTATCTTTCCTTCTCTTCCTAGCATCCTCTGCGCTCCTCTGGCACGTCAGGGACTTGGGATACGGGGATAGGCCCCCTCTCGCACTCTCTCTGAAAACACCGGAGGGTGTCGCTGCTGTGTTCTTATCCTCCGCTGTGATATTCCTGGCACTTACGGGGTTTCTTAGCACGGAAGGAGGAATCACTATCTATCACAACTTTCTTCTGGACCTCTCCTTTGCATGGCTGATAATAGCGGGAGCGCTTGCTGCTGCTGGCGCCTATCACTCCATGTCCTCCCAGCGGCTCACCTCCTGGGTTGGCGGACGGGTCGTTGCCCAGAGCCTGGCATCTGGCCGGGGGCCTCTTCTCAAATCAACCACCCTGGGCATCTCCGGCAGACCGGATGCGATCGTTGTGGAGGGTGGAGCGAAGGTGCCTGTGGAGATAAAATACGGGAGGGTCCCCCGGGGGCCCTTTTTCTCCCACATAATGCAGCTTGCTGCCTATCTGTACGTGATGAGAGAGGGGGAGGGTAAGAAGCCCTCTTACGGATATATACGATACGTCCCCCGGGAGGGTGAGCCCAGGGATTTCCGGGTGGACTGGAGCGAAGAGCTTGAGGAACTCCTTAAGAAGTTCGTAGGGGAGATCAGGGAAGCAGAAGAGGGCTTAAGAGAGGTCCACAGGAACCACAGACGGAAAGGGAAGTGCCTCCACTGCTCGAGGAGGGAGAGCTGCCCCGAGAGGCTCTCCTGATCACTTCCCACGTCTCTGGTGGGCCCTTATGGAGGGACGTACCTTCTCCGCACCCTTTCCCTTCCATCTGAGGCCTCTAGCCTTCTTCCCGGCGGACGTTAGCCCCCTGAACACCCTCCTCTTATGCTGAGCTTCAATGATCCAGTTTATCTTTGAATCAGATTTGATGGCGGGATGGAACGGGTCCACCATGATGACCTCAAAGAACTTCTGTTTGCCGTCCTCCCCAACCCAGTAGGA
>NJDV01000086.1 GCA_002254765.1 Thermoplasmatales archaeon ex4484_36
CCCCGTAGTACCTCTCGTTGAGTTCCCAGGGTAGGCGTGGACGAGGGAGAGCATGGCGGTCTGCATTCCCCTGACAAGGGTGGAGGTGAAGACGTAGTCCACCCTCATGTTCTTCAGCCTCTCCCCCGCCTCTATCGCCTCCTTCACACCCTTGGGACTCAAAGGTACGTCCACCCACCCGGTGAAGAGGCTGGCCCTGTTCCATATGGATTCACCGTGTCTTAGTACAATAAGGTGCGACATCTCACCACCCTTGTGCGGTAATGGGAGGGAGCAATTTTATTTTATCGCCCTCTTTTTGTGGCAGTCTTTTGGAAAGGTGAGGGACAGGGCCAACCTCTAGCCCTTACAAGGAGTGGGGAGAGCAGGTAGAGCACGCTGAGAAGAAGAAGAGCCGCCGCCGGGTATATCTTTTGTGAGGTGGGCGTAGCTAAATATGCTGCTGTGGCTGCCACGAAGAGCAGCCTGCCTCCATTGCCGGGTCTTGGATAGCCCACCCTGGTGGCCATAAAAGGTGCAACCAGGGAGAAGCCTCTGCGCTTTCCATGACCGCAAGGAGGCTCGTAACAAAAAGGGCGCAGGCTGGAGCTGGAAGCCCTGCGAAGTCCCCCTTCGTCCCCTTCTCACCGTACTCCCTGTAATAGCGCCACAAGGGCGTTATGGAAGGAGTGGAAGCTTACACTCCCCGGGCGATAGAGGTGGACGTAGATAAGGGCTGAGGGGGCTAGCGAGAAGGTCACAATGTCGCAGAGGGAGTCTAGAAGGGCCCCTCCCCGCCCCTCCACCCGAAACAGCCTTGCTGCGAAACCGTCAAGGCCGTCAAGGAGGATCCCTAAAAGAATCAGAGAGAACGTCACGTGGAGCGGATAGAGCTTCAGAGCGGTCCATATAGCAAGGGCACCCATGGAGGCGTTGGCGAGGCTTAGGGCAGCGGGGAGAATCCTCCTCAGCACTCACCCACCTCCAGAAGTGTAGTGGTGGCCGCCCAGACCCTCTCCCCCTTTTTTACACTGAGGCTCAAACAAGGCAGGTCGGGAACCGACAGGTCAACCCTTGAACCGAACCTTATAAGGCCTATTCTCTCCCCTTTAAGAACCCTCTCCCCCTCTTTCCGATAGGGGACTATTCTTCTTGCGAATGCACCGGCGATCTGAACCAGCTCCACCACGCCGAAGGGGCTCTCTATGGTCCAAACCACCCTTTCGTTGAGCGGAGAGTCTTTGCTGAAGGCAAGCCGGTGACCCCCCTCAATATGTCTGATTTCGGTGATTATCCCCTCCACTGGAGAACGGTTCACATGCACATCAAGGGGTCCCATGTAAATGGAGATGTGAATTCTTCCCCCCTCCTTTCTAACCTCCAGAACCCTTCCGTCAGCTGGAGAGACCACCCCCTCTCCTATCTGCCTGTTTGGGTCCCTGAAGAAAAAGAGAAGAAGGGCGCAGGGAAGGGCTAGGAGGGGGAGGGCAGCCGCTAGAGCCCACAAACCTTGAAATAGATAGATGGGAATAGTGAGCAAGGGTAGGGATGCCGCAAGCGGCAGCCATTTGGGTCTTCCCTGGGCGAGCACGGGGGCCAATTGTTTATAGAGATAAAAAAGATATCTGTTGGAGGAGGTGAAAAGGATGGAGAGAGAGTATAGTTTGGAAGGAGTTAAGCTTGTGGTCAAGGAAGGGGATATAACCGCTGAGGAGGTGGATGCCATTGTGAACGCCGCCAATAACCACTTCTGGATGGGGGGTGGGGTGGCCGGAGCTATCAAAAGGAGAGGTGGGGTGGAGATAGAGAGGGAAGCGGTATCCAAAGGTCCCGTCCCCGTGGGAGAGGCCGTTGTGACCGGTGCGGGGAGGCTTAAGGCGAGGTATGTCATACACGCCGCTGTGATGGGACAGGATCTTGCAACCGATGGGGAGAAAGTGAGGCGCGCCGCACTGAGGTCCGCCTTGTTATGTACGGGGAGGTGGCGTTCCGGGAGGCGGCAGAAGCTGTGGAGGTGTACCTTTCGGAGAAGGATTGAAATCGGTTGAGTTTCTCTCCTATCTTAGAATACGCCCTTTTTAGGAGGTTTAGAAGATGACCGCCAAAGTGAGAAAGAAGACAGTGAAGAAGCTTGGCTACGAGAGGAAATCTGGATGGGAAATGCTGGATGACAAAAGAAGGGAGGAGATGGAGGAGCTCTCCCGTAGATACCTTGACTTTCTGCGAAGGGTTAAGACTGAGAGGGAGGCGGTGAGATACTTCAGGCAGAGGGCGGAGGAGGCTGGTTTTAAGAACCTTGAGGAGGTGGAGAAGCTGGAGGTGGGGGACAAGGTGTACTCCGTCAACCGGGAGAAGAACATCTATCTCGCAAAAATAGGCAAGGAGCCCTTAAGCAAGGGGGTGAACATCGTTGCTGCCCATGTGGACTCTCCCAGACTCGATCTGAAGCAGGTGCCCCTCTACGAGGACTCAACTACCTCCCTTGCGCTCTTGAGGACCCACTACTACGGAGGGATCAAAAAATACCAGTGGGTGAGCACGCCTCTTGCCCTGCACGGGAAGGTGATACTGGCAGATGGAAGCGATGTGGAGGTCACAATCGGAGAGGAAGAGGGGGACCCCGTCTTCGCCGTGCCCGACCTCCTTCCGCATCTGGCTGGGAAGAAGCAGTACGACAGAAAGACCAGAGAGGCAGTGAAGGGAGAGGAGCTCCAGATCCTTGTTGGGTCCGAGCCTGTGAAGGACGAGAAGGTGAAGAAGAAGGTGAAAGAGAACATACTGAGAATCCTTCACGAGAGGTACGGCATGGTGGAGGAGGACTTCATATCTGCGGAGCTAGAAGCGGTCCCTGCGGAATCTGCGGAGCTAGAAGCGGTCCCTGCGGACAGACCCCGGGAGGTGGGGCTTGACCGCTCCATGATAGGGGGCTACGGCCAGGACGACCGCATCTGCTCCTTCACAGCCTTTGAAGCGATTCTCAGTGCGGAGTTGGGTGAGAGGACGCAGGTTGTAGCTTTAGTTGATAAAGACCCTTCTGGGCCGTGGTGTGGTGGTGACAAAGTTCACTGGCTCCGGGGGTAAATATTCTGCCAACGACGCCACGGCAGAGTTTGTGGGCTTCATCCGAAGGCTCCTCAACTCCGCATCCATACCCTGGCAGACTGGAGAGCTTGGGAGGGTTGATGAAGGTGGTGGGGGCACGATAGCGAAGTTCCTTGCTGAGTACTCCATGGACGTGATAGATATGGGCCCCGGCCTTCTAGCCATGCACTCTCCCTTCGAAATCTCAAGCAAGGTGGATCTCCTGAGCTCATACCTCGCCTATAGGGAGTTCCTCTCCTCCAAACCGCAGTGAACTTCACAGATGGGGCCCCACCACCGGGGGTTCCAACATGGGTTTCTATTCCTTTTGCGTTTGAGGGCGGGGTGGACAGCTTAGGTGAACCTCAAAAGAAGGTAGGCTGTGGAGAGAAGCATGGAGACTACCATCGTGGGAAGGCCTATCTTCATGAACCCCAGGAAGTCCACCTTCACGCCCTCCCTTTCAGCAATCCCTGCCATCACCACGTTAGCCGAAGCCCCAACAAGGGTTCCGTTGCCTCCCAGGCAGGCCCCCAGGACAAGGGCCCACGCAAGGGGTTCAAGGGGGTAGCCCATGGTAGTTGAGAGATAGCCCACTACAGGTATCATGGTAGCTGTATATGGTATGTTGTCTATAAAGGCCGAGGCGAAAGCGGAGACCCAAAGTATGAGAACAATAAGGAGAGATAAGCTTCCCCCGGAGATGTTTATGATCTCCTTTCCAATGGCCGTTATGAGTCCCAATTCTTCAAGGGTTCCAACGAAGATAAAGAGCCCTGCGAAGAAGAGGAGGGTGGGCCACTCAACGTTAGAGAGGGCGTCGTAGATATCTATCCCCGTGAGGAGTAGAAGAATGGTAGCCCCGGCTAGGGCAATTGCTGCCGATGAGACCCCCAGCAGGTCCTCTAGGAAGAACATCGCTATAACCAGCATGAGGACCACAGAGGAGCGGATAAATATCCTCCTGTTAACAGGCTTCCTGTAACGGGACGGTATGGGACAGGATTTGATCCTTCTGAGATTCTTTCGCTCCGGAATGTACCAGAGAAGAAGGTTTACACCCAGGATTATAAGGATTATGGGGGCTAGATTGTATATGAACTCCAGAAAACCGAGGCTGAAGACCGAGCCCACCATTATATTGGGGGGGTCTCCGATGAGGGTGGCTGCCCCACCTATATTGGAGGAGAGAACCTCTGCGATCAGAAAGCGTGTGGGAGAGATCTTGATGAGCCTGGCGATATCTATGGTTATGGGCGCTACGATGAGAAGTGTTGTGACGTTGTCAAGAAAAGCGGACATGAGGGCAGTTGCTAGGATGAGAAGAATGAATATCAGGGCGGGGGAGCCCCTGCACAGCCTGAAGAGGTGGTAGCTCATCCTCCTGAAGATGCCGCTCTCCCCCATTATGCCCACGATTATCATCATACCCATAAGGAGACCTAAGGTCTCGAAGGATATGTGGTCCACAAGGCCCTCAAAGGTGGGGGCTTTGCCGAGTATTATGAGCGCAATGGCACCGAGACCTGCCCCGAGCATGGCCACCACGGTCCTGTGGACCAGGTTCACCGTCATAAGGGCGTAGACGAAAACAAGAAGTCCAAGCGCCACTATTATCTCAATACTCATCCCATCGCCTCAATTGAATAGGAATACTGGTTTGTCAGATGTGGCTATTACCTCCCTTGCCAGGTGCCCTATCTTTCTTCTGATGAGCCAGTGATAAAACCCCCTGCCCCCTGTACCCATAACAAGCATGTCATACTTCTTGAGCTCTTCAAGGATCAGTTCCTCTGGTTTTCCTGTGAGGAAAAGAAGCTGGGTCTTCACCCCCATATGTTCGGCCTTCCATTTTATATTGGCTTTCATGTCTCTCTGCACTTTTGAGGGTATGGTGTCCTCAGGATGAATGTAGAGGGCGGTGAGCTTGGCTCCAAGATGAGATGCCAGCATAAGGGCACCGTTCTCCGCCCTCTTTGAATACTTGGTTGCGTCTGTAGCCAGAAGGATCTTTTTAACGACAGGATTCTTGACCTTTTTTTTTACAATAAGAACCTGCTTATCGTGGGAGGACTCCAGCACCTCTTCCACGGTGGACCCTAGATAAAGGGTCTGGATGCCCTCTTTTGTATATGTAGAAAAAACCAGGGTTGAGATGTCGTGATCCCTGCTGTACCTTAGTATCTCCCGGGAAGGTTTCCCCTTAAGGATGGCAATGCGGGTTTTGACCTGCTCCCTCTCCAGCTTCTTCTCAAGTTTATACGCGGCCTCCCGGGATGACCTCTCCATGATCTTCCATATCATTTTGGTGTAGTAAACCCCGGCCCTCCTTGTGTCCACAACGGTTACTATGTGGAATCTCGCCCGGGGAAAGAGCTTTGTAGCGAAGAGAGCGGCGTGCTCTGATCTTTTGGTCCCGTCATAACCCACCAATATCTCGTTGAGCATATACTTTCATATTTTGTTATTATTTAAAAGGGTTGCTCAGAGCCTTTCCCATGTAATGGGTGTTCAAAGAGCCAAAGGTTCAAATCCCCACGTTAATGGGCTTTAATGAGTCAATAATAAAAGGCGTGGGGAGGGGGATTTGACCTGGAAGAAACCACTGATTACATCCTCTCCGGTTGGTTTCTTCCGGCCTTCGCAGTTCCGTCGTTGCTTGTACATTTTAGGAACTGCTCAGGCCCTACGGTTCAAATCCCCCACGTTAATGGGTTCCGATGTGACAATAATAAAAAGCGCGGGGAGGGGGATTTGAACTTGCGGCGAAACGCTGGGGACAGAGAGGTTTTGGGGA
>NJDV01000087.1 GCA_002254765.1 Thermoplasmatales archaeon ex4484_36
AGTGAGAAGGGCTGCCCGAGCCTGCAGTACTCCTCTGTGACATCCAAAGGCAGGTGACCTACCCCATAGAATCGTATCTTTCCCTCCTCCACCAGCTCCTCCAAGGCCTGGACCGTCTCCTCCACCGGTGTGGTGGGATCGTGAAAGTGTACCTGATAGAGGTCAATATAGTCTGTCTGGAGTCTCTTAAGACTCTCCTCGCAGGCCTCTTTAACGTATTGGCGGGAGAGGTTCGGCTTTATGCCCCTCTTAACTCCCACCTTCGTGGCTATGTGGATCTCCTCGCGGAAGGGCTTCAGAAGCTCTCCCAGAATCCTTTCAGCGTCACCGTATGCCTCCGCTGTATCAAAGAAGTTCACTCCCAGCTCATGGGCCCTGTGGATCATCCGTCCAAATTCCTTCAGGTCCTTCTTACCATAGACCCCACTTAAAGAGTACGTTCCAATACCGATCTCGGATATCTTCAAACCTCTATGCTTGCGGTACTTCATGAATATCTTCTCCTGAAATCCAGCCCCCCCAGGGGTCTGTGCCCTGAGAGAAACCACGCACCTAGGGAGAAGAGAGAGGCTCCCTCAGCAAGGGCACCGGAAGAAAGGGCCCCTCAGGTGTGCACCCCCCGGGGTTTTTTGTGACATGTCGGATGGCATAGCTTCGGGAGTAGCGCTCGCCTTGGTAGAAAAGGGACCCTCACCCACATCATTTACCGCAGTGACGGAATAGTAATACTTCTGGCCATTGACGACGGTAGTGTCGTTGTAGTAGTATACGTCCTCCACTACGGCTAAAAGCGTCTCATTAGTACTGGATGTCCTTCTGTAAATTCTATAACCCGTCACAGGCGAACCTCCGTCATTCTCCGGTGGATCCCAGCTAAGATTCACATAACCATCCCCAGACGTCGCTCGTAAATTTCGTGGGGCGGATGGCACAGAAAGCGGTGTAGCGCTGACCTCCGTGGAGTTTGGTCCCTCCCCAGCATCGTTTACCGCCGTCACATAATAGTAGTAGGTCTCGCCATTTATCACGGAGGTATCTGTGTAACAAAGAACATTACTAACGGTGGCGAGATAGGCCTCATACCCGCTGATATTACCTCTATATATCACATATTTGATTACAGGAGAACCACCATCATCTTCTGGCGGATCCCAGCTAAGATTCACATAACCATCCCCAGAAATGGCCTGGAGATTAACCGGAGCAGTTGGAACTGTTATTGGCGTTGCCCTGACCTCGTTTGAGGCAGGGCTTTCTCCGAGCCTGTTTGCGGCAGTAACGAAATAAGAATATGTCCGACCATTGGTGACATTGGTGTCGTTATAGTAAAGTTTTTTACCTACGGACACAAGGAATGCTTCATCACCGCTACTGTTGCTTTTATATATCCTGTATTCCGTTATAGGGGAGCCGCCGTCGTCCTCAGGGGGCTCCCAGCTAAGATTCACATAGCCATCTCCGGTGGTGGCCTGAAGGTTTCGAGGTGGTGAGGGAAGAGTTACATGCCCTAATGCAAAAAGGGCTCCAGACCCTGAACCAATATAGACCGTTCCATCGGGACCAATAGCCGGTGAGGAACTGCTTATCATGTCCCCCGTCGAATATTTCCATTTCAGTGTGCCATTAGGATTGACAGCATATATTTGGGTATCCAATGACCCAATGTATACCGTGCCCTCAGCTCCCACTGCAGGTGAGGATAGCATAATGTTCATTCTTGCTTTGTATTTCCATTTGAGAGTACCATCCGGATTTAAAGCGTAAAGATAAGTGTCCTGCGAGCCCACATATATTGTTCCATCAGGGCCTATTGCAGGAGATGATAGCGGGGAGCTTATCATATTATCCGTTTTATACCTCCACTTCAGCGTCCCATTGGGATACAAGGCATATATATACCCATCGTAAGATCCGAAATATATTGTTCCATCGCTATCTATAGCCGGGGATGAGCTGACAGTCCCTCCTGTCTTATATCTCCACCGGAGGGTACCGTCGGGGTATAACGCATAAAGATACGTGTCCGCCGAGCCGAAATATATTGTTCCATCCATGCCAATAACTGGCGAGGATAATATCTTATCCCCAGTCTGATAACTCCATTTGAGCATTCCATCATTACTGCTTGTATCATATTGGCTAAGCCCTGTATTCCTTATGTTTCCATGAAAGCATGGCCATGGGCTTTCTGCAATTCCCGCAGCACTGGTGTCCTCCGCGGCAAAGTTGAGCAACAATATCGTTCCGTTCACTAACACCAGCCCGATTAATACCAAACAGGTTATTCTCTTCATTTTTTCTCACCCCTTTTTATCTCTCTCAAACTGGTTTGGTTCAAAGGCCCACCCCTTCCCCCAGCCCGTTATCCTGATTCTATCGACGCCTCAAAAGAACCCCTTTTCACGGGAACACCACTTAGAGGCTAGGGAAGATGAAAGACACTCTCCTCAGCCGGGGGGTGGTCTCCTTTACACCCCTTCAGAACCCCCAGCTGTACCCCTTCCTCAGCTCTTTTATCTCTCCCGTCCGAATGTCCACGCTCAGCTGTGCGGTGGAGGGCATCTCAATGGCACCATCTCTCTCTTTAAACTCCACATTGACCCTCCAGACCTCTTCCTCCTGCTTGGCGAAGGTTATCTTAAACTCCTCCACACCGAATACGTTCTTTAAGTGCTCACCCACCCTCTTCTTGATCTCCTCAAAATTCAGTTTTCTCACCCTCACGGGGGTCACCACCTGAAGTGGCATATCTTTTCATGGACAAAAACCTTCTGGTCATCCTATGTCCAGAGGATATATCCTAAAGGTGGATACTAACCTCTGCCCTGCCCGGGGGCTCTTATCACTGCTTAAAAGCTCAATTCGCACACCCGGGCTGCTGGGGTCTCTCCACTGCCCCCTTTGTTTTCCCCTTATCTGCGGAATATGGTATTGACCTAATAAACTCATCGCCCGCGGGATCAATCGGCCCTAGCATCTTCCACCCTCTCCGCCCTCCCCGAGAGCCATCCCCTCTTCACCTCCTCCCTCCGGTCAAACTCCGGCACATAGGGCTTTATATCCAGAAGTGGTGTGCCGTCAACAATGTCCACATCCTCCACGTGAAGCACCTTCCCCTCTATCTTAAGCAGCCTTACGACGGAGAGCCCTATGGGGTTCGGACGGGTCGGTGCCCTTGTGGCGAAGACCCCACGGAGGGCATCATCCATGTAGGGCTTCAGCTGAAGTGGGCTCCCCCGGGAGAGGTGGAAGTGGTAGAGGAGGATTATGTGTGAGAAGCCCTCCAGGTCTTTAAGCCCCGGGGCGTACTCTTCCTTCAGATGAACGGTGCCCTTAACACCCCTGGCACCCGCCGGCTGTATGGGCATCCCCCGGGGCGAGGTGAAGGGGGAGTGTATCACACCTATCACTTTATATCTGATCTCTTTCATGCGCCACCTCCAAAGAGCCTCTTCCTGTTCGCCTCAAGCATATTCAGGGGCTTCCCCAGATACTCTGCGAAGGTCTTCACCCTCCCGCTCTCCCAGACACTTTCGCTCCTCTCCCTGTACTTCAGGTCCCTCAGCAGGTGGTGGTCCAGTATGATCTCAGCGTCTGTATCCTTAAGGATCCTCCTCAGGTTCTCATTGGCCCTCTTCAGGTTCCTGGCGCTGAACTTCCAGCCCAGGAAGTAGGTGGGAGCGCCGTCCACTATCAGAAGGTCGGGCCCCATCTCCACAAGGAGGCGGGCGCTCTCCTCAACCACAGGCCCCTGCACGTCGGAGGAGTGCACAAGGGTGAAACCCTCCTCCTCAACCCTGGTGGCTAGAACGTAGCCGAGCCTTGTCCCCTCCGGCCCGTGGGGGAGGGGTGGGGAGAAGGAGAGCCTGGTGCTGCCGAAGGTGAAGCTCCTTCCGTCTGCCACCGATATCTTCGCCCTCTCCCTGTGCCGCTGAAGGAAGTAGCTCGCCCTCTCCTTCTGGCTCGCGTTGATTCTCTCTTCAGGGTCCTTGATGAACACCTCCTTCCCCTCCCAGAACTCCTCATCGGGGTCGTAGTGGTCGTAGTGGTAGTGTGATATGACAAGAGCGTCGCACCCCTCCGCGATACGCCTGATCTCCTCTTTGTACCTTGCCAGGGCCTCCCACTCCTCCCTCGCCGGGGGGAGCCCATACCTCCTGGGCCCCAAAGCCGCCCCCGGGTCTATGAGCAGCCTGAGGTCGCCTGTCTCCACATAAACGCAGAGGGAGCGCACTCCCAGAGAATCGGAACAGATGGGCACAACCTTCATACTTAATCCCCCGAGAGGAACTCCAGGATCTCCTCTAAGTCAGGGACCTGGGAGAGGGGGTAGACCTTCTTGAAGACCACCTTGCCCTCCTCATCCACAATTATGTTAGCCCTCTCCGATATCCCCTCCTCCTCCCTGAAGACTCCCAGCATCTTGGCCACGCCGCCGTGGGGCCAGAAGTCAGAGAGCAGTCTTGTCCTCTCAATCCCCAGCGACTCCGCCCACGCCTTTTTGGTGAATGTGGAGTCCACGCTTACACCCACCGCCACGGTGTTCAGCCTCTCAAACCTTTCGCTGTTCTCCTCCAGGCTCTTCATCTGCTTGGCGCAGACGGGTGTCCACGCAAGCGGGTGGAAGGAGAGGAGCACCCTCTTCCCTCTCTGTTCTGAGAGCCTGAAATCCTTCCTGTCCTGGTCCCTAAGCACGAACTCCTCTATTTGAACCTCAACCCCTACCATCTCAAATATCCTCTCCGCATAGCGGTGAAGCATCTCCGGGGCGTAGAGGCCCGGTTCAACCTCCTCCTCCAGGAGTATCCTTGCAAATGCGGCGCAGGTGAACCCTGTTGTCCTCTCCATCGCTGTAAAGCCCCCCTCAGCCCTCTCAAATATCCTGGCCCGCCGCCTCACCCCTCCCCCCTCAACCTCCACCTGAAGAATTACAACGTCCCCCCCGTCCCCTTTAAGCGCCTCCTGAAGCAGACAGATTCCCACATCGTAGGGCCTCAGCTCCCCCTTGACACACCTCTCCCTGCTGAAGAGGCCCAGATCAAGAAGGAACCTCATCTTCTCAGCGTGCCCGGGGTACCTTATGGTCTTCTCCTCCATGTTGGGCACGTGTGAGAAGGTTCTGAGGAGGGACCTCAGCCCATCTGTGTAGAAGGCCTCTAGTGGCTCCATACCCTCCAGAAGGACCTCCTCCACACCTGAGAGTGGCTCAACCTGAATAAGCCTCCCATTCCGCACAATCCTGGCCGGCCTGGTGTACTCCTCCACCAGCCTCCCACCAGGATCTTTATCCTCTCCACCCTCTCTATCCCCTCCGCCAGCTCCCCAACGAGAAGGTTGCTCAGCCCCGGGGCCAGCCCTGCATCGAAAATGACCCTTATCCCCGCCTCCCTTACCCTCTCCTCAAGGGTGAAGGGGTCAAACTCTGTATAGGAGATGTCCACAAGGTCCACCCCCTGCCGAAGAGCAAGGCGGTGGACACCCTCCCCCAGCCTTGCCGGCACAGCGGAGATGAGAAGGGATGCCCCCTCAAAGTAGCCCCTTCCCAGTGAGAGCACATCCCCCTCTGCAGCATCAAAGCCCTCTCTTTTTAAGGCCTCCACCCTCTTCCCGTTTGGGTCTACCAGCCTGCAGGGGATCCCCCACTCCTTAAGTTTATATGCGGCCGCCCTCCCCTGTCTTCCCCCTCCTGCTATGATCACTTCCATGTGTCAGCCTCCTTTTCAATCTTCAAATCCCCTCTTCACTTCGTACAATACTATATATACCCGCCCCCCTCTAGATACCTTGAAAGCTTTTTTTAAAGGGTGTGAAAAGATGAGTGTAAAGACGATAATAGGTCTCTCAGTGGTTCTCATTTTCATGGGGACCCTGGTAGGCTCTGCTGAAGGGGCCCCTCCGGAGAAGGTGAGGGTTGTCATAACGGTGGAGGAGGACTTCAGCAGTGAGGCGATCACCTCCGCCGGGGGCAGGGTGGTCTCATCCAGCGAACTCTTCCACATCGTTGTGGCTGAGCTCCCCGAGAAGGCCGTCAGCTCCCTTCAGAGGTCCCAGGGCGTTGTGAAGGTTGAGTACGATTCCGCCGTTCACCTCTCCAAGAAACCCCCTGCGCCCCCGGGGAAGAACAAACCCGCTCCCCAGCAACCCCCACAGCAGACCCCGTGGGGCATAACAAGGATCGGAGCGACCACCGCCTGGAGCAGCTCTAACGGCTCAAGCGATGATGGTGTGATAGAGGTTGCAATACTGGACACCGGAATAGATCCCGATCACCCCGATCTGAAGGCCAACCTGAAATGGGGCGTGAGCGTCATAAGGGGAAGGATATCCACCTCTCCCAAGGACTACAAGGACAAGAACGGACACGGCACCCATGTGGCCGGGACGGTAGCCGCCCTTAACAACAATATAGGAGTTGTTGGTGTGGCTCCAGCGGTTGAGATCTACGCTATCAGGGTACTGGGTGCAAGCGGCAGCGGCACCTACGGCGACATAATACTGGGGATTGAGCAGGCCCTCCTGGGACCTGACGGGGTCCTTGACAGCGATGGAGACGGGGCGGTGGCGGGAGACCCCGACGACGACTCCGCGGAGGTGATCAGCATGAGCCTCAGCGGTTCGGCGGACCTCTCCTCCCTACACAGCGCCATAGTCACCGCCTACGGCTACGGCGTGGTGATAGTTGCCGCCAGCGGGAACGACGGCTCAGCCCAGCCTGGCTACCCAGCAGCCTATTCGGAGGTTATAGCTGTGGGTGCCACTGATTCCAGCGATCAGGTGCCGTGGTGGAGCAATCGCGGTGTTGAGCTCACCGCCCCCGGGGTGGGAGTGCAGAGCACATATCCGGATGATACATACAATACCCTAAGCGGCACCTCAATGGCCACCCCCCACGTGAGCGGTGTGGTGGCCCTGGTCCAGGCGGCCCGCTACAACATCTACGGGGGCGTCCTCCAACCGGCCTCAGTGAGGAGTATACTTCACTCAACTGCAGACGATAAGGGCACACAGGGATACGACACCATCTACGGATACGGGATAGTCAGGGCGGACAGGGCCGTCGGTGCGGCTACATCGTAGAAGGAGCGATTTATCGCCTCCGAGGGGCAGGACAGTGGCCAGCGGTGGCTCTTTTTAAGACTGTCACCGAAAGTGCTGCCCTCCCCCTCAACCCCTCATCTCAGAGCACATCTCCTCTATTCCCTCCCTCAGGGTGTACCTTGGAGTGAACCCCAGGGATCTCTTCATCTTCTCCACCGATGCCAGGGAGTGGCGTATGTCCCCGGGGCGGGGGGGTTCGTACCTGGGAGGGAGAGCCCTCCCCAGCACCCCCTCCACCACCTTCAGGAGCTCCACTATCTCTTTGGGCTTCCCGGAGGCCACATTTATTACCTCTCCCCCCGGGATGTCTTTGATTGTGGAGAGGTAGTTCACCTCCGCCACGTCCTTGACGTAGATGAAGTCCCTTGTCTGCTTTCCGTCCCCGTATATCACCGGGGCCTCTCCCCTAAGGAGGGCGCCTATGAACTTCGGGATCACCGCCGCATA
>NJDV01000088.1 GCA_002254765.1 Thermoplasmatales archaeon ex4484_36
CCACGAGCTTAAGCCCTCTGCTATTGTTGTAGAAGTCCCACGCCTGGATGAGTAGGGTTATGTTATCCCCCTCCCCCGGTCCACCTGCCTCCTCCCTTGTGTCCCAGATGTAGGGAAGCTCCCCGGGGGTCAGGTTCCCTATCTCGTGCCAGCTCTCGTTTTCGTCGGGCAGGCCGTCTCTGTCTCCATCCCTGGTATACTTCAGGTTTATGAGGGCCGTATCGGCCGAGAGGGAAAGGTTGATGGGGGTCAGTGAACCTATCGTATAGCCCTCCCGGGGGTAGATAGGCTCAATGATGGGGCCCGTTAAGTCCCGGGGCACTCCGGAGACAATCCTTGAGAAGCCCGACCACCCACGGAAGGTGTCGAAAAGGGCAAGGGCGTAGTAGTACGTTCTGCCGTTCTCAAGCCCGGTGTCCTTGTAGTACCTGGCATGCTTTGATATATTGGCCACGGGGCTGTATGGTCCATAGAGCTCCTCAGAGCGATAGAGTACAAAATACTCTATGTACTCGCTGTCAGCATCCCAGGTCAAGTTCAGGGCTTCACCCCTGGTATCAACTTCAACCCGGAGATTATAAGGGGCCCGGGGAGCGCTCTGATTGATTACTATGGGGTAGGGGGCAGTAGCGTTCACAGAAAGCAAGTATCTATTGAGAGTACCCTCTAAAATGTAGGTGCCATTCATAACAGACGTTATCTGCAGCTCATTGGAATATACCCCATCCAGAGGAAGACCATCCCCGTGGGCACCATCGTCAAAGAGTGTTACGTTGAAGATCTGCATACCTCGAAAGACCCTTGCGGTGGCAGAGGTGCCTCGAAGGTGATCTTAACCCTATCACCTGCGGTCAGAACGGAAAAGGGGGCGTCATGCTCGATGGAAACAATCTCAGGGGGATCGAGGGCAAGAGCAGTCCCTCTTCTTACACCGGGCGGGAAGCTGTCGGTGTAAGTGGCCGTGACCACATCGCCGTCGGCAGCCATAACTTCATTGAGGGCCCTGTTGGGGGTGCGATTCACCACCACGAAGACTCCCTCAAAGTGGCCAGAACCGGAAGGGGTCTCAGTAAGGGTGAGCATAAGTCCGGTTTCATCGCTTGTGCTTGTAACTGTAACAGTGGCGCTTCCCGCCCCCGTGAGGTTGCTGTCATCAAGGTTCACGGTAGCCACCCCCCCTTCCGTTGAGATGAAACGTGGGTTTATGATAACCACACCGATGGGCGTGGAGATCGCTCCGGAAATGGCAAGAGCGAAGGGCTGGGTGCTCTGAGGGACGTTGTACCCCTTCACAGTCACAACATAGGTTCCCGTGGCCGGCCTGTTTATTATTACCCCCTCTACATTGTTCCTCCGGTCCCGGGTATCGTTATAGGGGGAAGTGAAGTCGTTCCCGTAGTAAACTTCTCCCCCGGGCCCCCTCACCTCAAGGTCAAGGTCGTTCACTAGTTTTACAGAGGATGAGAGGGATGCGGGGTAGTCGGTCCAGGCGACGACTATCTTAAGCGGGGCGGAACTGGAATGAACATAAATCTCTTTCACGTAGGTCTCCCCCGTGTCCAGTCCGTCCTTAACATCCCTGTAAAGAACGGTCTTGGGCGGGGCTGGGCTTATTGATTCTGTGATGTTCACCCTCCCCCATCCCTCGCTGTTGTTGGGTATGGTGGCCGATGCCCCCGATCCTGTCATCTCCCTCCCTCCTACGAGCATGAGGGCTTTGATAAGCGCCGCAGAGGGGTTCTGAACTCCAGACTCCCTCAGATATTCCCGGATGAGGGTCCCTACCCCAGCCGCAAGTGGGGTTGCCATGGAGGTCCCTTGGGTAGTGAAGTAGTAGCCGCTGCCGCCAACGAGGGAGGATTTGCAGGATGTTATATACGTCCCAGGGGCCACCACATCGGGCTTTAGCCTTCCATCCTGGGTGGGGCCCCTGGCGGAGAAGGACGCTAGGTTGTTAGCATTACTGACGCTGTAGCCGCCGCAGGCACCCACTGCCACGATGTTCTTGGCGGTGGCAGGGGAGCCCACTGTGGAGGCCGACGGTCCCGTGTTGCCAGCAGCTACGAAGACAGTCATGTTCGTGTACCTCCAGGTGAAGAGGTCAACGTAGCGGGACTGACCGTTGTAATAGCCGTTGTCATCGCTGCCCCAGCTGTCGGAGTGTATCCTGGCCCCGTTCTGATACGCCTGATTAAGAACATTATAGAAGTTTGTAACATAGACGTATGGAGAGCCGTAGTCGTCCCCGGCGGCCTGCATTATTATAGTGGCGTTGGGGGCCATGCCCGCATACCTACCGCTGGACCTTGCGCCGTTCCCCGCCAAAGAACCGGACACGTGGGTGCCATGGCCGTTTCTGTCATCGGGACTTGAGCCGTAGAGGTTGAAGAAGATGACCCTATTGTCGAAGTCTAAATGAATGTCTCCATTTACCGAATGGTTGTCAACCCCCGTGTCAAGTCCCGAGTCGCAGACTGCTACGATCTCCCCCTCCCCCTTAAGGCCCATCTGGGACCTCGCCCCTGAGACGTTCATTATCACTGCGGCCACGTCGTTTCTCACCTTCAGCAGTGGTGCAGGCTCTATCCACTCCACCCCGTCTAGCACCGCTACTCCCTCTATTCTGTTTAATGGAATCACTACCCTTATTTGGATGGGATATACATCCAGCACCTCTCCCACCCCCTCAAGCCCCCGAGCCACCTCTTCCGCTCTTCCGGGGAACGTGTAGATATCGGCGAGGACCGCATCGGGGAAGGGGGGAGGAGCGCCTCCGGTGTAGAGGGAGAGGAGAATTTGGTTGTCTTCGGAGAGCTCCCGGAAGATGGAGAGATTGTACCGGAGGGAGGGAAGGTAAGGGCCCACCCACCTCACTCCCTCTACCCCTTCGAGCACCCCCACATCCCCCGGGGAGATCTCAACTATGAAAGAGTAGTCGGGCAGGTAGTAGTGAATCTCTGCACCAACCCCTTCCAGAGCCTCTTTGTCCCTTTGAGTTGGGGGGTGATCGAACTGCACTATGTAGTAGCTTCCAGAGTAATCTCCCGCTGGAAAATACTTCTTTGGATCTCCCTGATAACCCTGAAGGTAGAGGTAAACACCCTCCGCAATATCTTCTGGACCCTCACTCTCCGAGGTTTTATCACCGGTATTCAGAGGTGATCCAGGGGGAAGAAGGGGTAACAATATGAGAAGCGCTGATATGACAATGATTCTCCGGCTCAATCTCATGCTGCTCACGTTTTTTGTTATTGTCCATCTTATTTAGCATTATTTGTCTGGTTCCAACCTTCTGCGAATCTACCACACCACTTCGTCCCCACCACCTCCCAACTCACCCTCATCCTCCTCATCCCAGAACACCACCTCTTCCTCCTCAGGTTCTACAGGGGGCCTTGAGGGGGCTTTCCGTGAGGGTTTTTTCTCCATAGGCCTCTCCTCAACGGGCCTCTCCTCCCACCCCTCCTCCTCAAGCTCCTCCTCATAGGAGGGTTCCTCCCGTGCCTCCTCCTCTTCCACCGAGGGTACCTCACCCTCAAGGGGCCTCACAGGCTCTCCCATGAACTTCTTCAGGGCCATCTCCTTCTCCTCCTTCGTGAGCTCCACACGGCTTCTACCTCCAAAGGGGCTCACACCCACCTCCTCCACCTCTATCTCCCCGCTCCTCCTGCGCCAGACGTATATGAGAAGGGCCAGGAATATAGCCAGGAGGGGAAGAAGCAACAGGAGAAGAAGGAGCCTGAAGGGCGACTTCTCAGGGGGCACCCCTCCACCGCCCCCACCACCCAAGACCTGTGCCGTAGGTGTCCGTAACGTTGAGACCCACGTGGATGGTGTAATGGGTATAGGCGTAGAGGGGCGAGAGGGGGATCAGCAGGAGGGTCAGGTTCTCCTCCTGCCACTGCCTCTCCACCCTCACCGGGGCACCCCCAGGGGAGAGGAGCATAACCCCAGCGAGGCTGGACTGATTCATAGGGCGGTTGAAAACCACCCTTATTACGGGAGTGACGCTGATGTTTATGGCATCGGAGGGGGGATAGACCTCCACAACCCTCGGCCTGGGCCTGATGGTGAAGTTCAGAGTGAATCGACGGAGCATTTCCATTCCGGTTAAGTCCTCCATCCCTTCCCTCAGCTCTACCGTCACCTCAGCGCCGTAAGGAAAGGGGCTGTCCGGGTGGATGATCAAGGTCGTTCCGTTGAGCTCCCAGGTGTACTCAAGCTCCGAGCCGTCGCCGTAGAGTTTGATCCTCCCCTCCAGGCTCCCCGGGAATATCTCCTCAGAGAATACAACCATCACAGAGGTCTCCGGGTCCACCTCGCTGGCGCCTTCCCGGGGATAGGTGAGCACCACCTCGGGGGGAACACCGTCCCCCAGGCACCTTATAAGTGCCTGCACCTCAGCGCTGTTTCCCCACCTGTCCTTGACCTTTAGCTTTACGGTATAGAGGCCCGCCCTGGGGAAGGTAAGATTCCAGCTCATCCCTGTGTGGTTCTCACCCGTCTCCACTGTCCACCAGAAGAACTCCGCCCCTTCGGGGAAGGCGGGGTCGTTGTCGGTGGCGTTTGCAAGAAGTGTGAAGGGCTTTAGGGCCTCCACCTCCCCGGGGGAGAGGATCTCCACCTCCGGCGGGGTTATGTCCAGGACCAGGACATAGAAGTTTACCCAGGCGGTGTTGCCCTCCGCATCAGTTACCGTCAGGTTCCCCGAGTAATTCCCGGGGAGAGTGATAGCCGTAAGAACTGTTGGACCGTAGAAGGTGTAATTAGCGTAGGGACTCTGGAGCCTCCAAGTGAAATTCCCGAATATGAAGATTCCCTGCACGTTGTCACTGGTACCTTCGGCAGATAATGTGAATATGGTTCTCTCTTTGACTATAATATTCCCCTGGCATCTAGGGGTGGGAGGTATGTTGTCCCGCACCCTGACCATAACTGTGGTGCTGTTTGAGTTCCCCGCCCTATCAGTGAGGGTGAAGGTTATGTTGTACCACCCGGGGGAAGGGAAACGGTGCTCGAAGTAGAGCCCTTCTACTGTCAGATCCTCCTCATGGCAGTACCATACAGCGCTCACTATCCCGCTCCCCGTATCGTTCTCCCCTCCTACATCGTAGCTCTCCCCCCCGTTAAAATATACAGTATCGGTGAGGTTCACCGGAGAGTACCAGAAGAGTCTAATTACAGGAGGAGAGGTGTCTCTCAGGATGGTGTAGCTCTCTGAGAGGGTGGGGCCGTTGCCCAGCCAGTCGTAGCCCTCAAGGTGGAGGGTATTGAAGCCCTCGTGGAGAGGAAGAACAAAGGTGGCTGAGGAGGAGTCCTCCAGAGTGAGGTTGATCACGATTTCGCCTGTGGGATAATCCCTCACTACAAGAATCCAGCCGCCCTCCTCTCCATGTGCCGTGAGAAGCAGGACTGTCTCATTAGTGTAGTCCGGTGGGGAGTCAAGCCACACCCTGCTTGGGGGAGTGTTGTCCACGTAGAGGTGCACGGCGGTGGAGTTTGGACCGGTGTTGTTGGCTTCATCCACGCCGTTTGCCATAAGGAGTATCCACTCCTCCCCACCCACTCCAAGACCCATATCCACGGTCTGAAGGTAGACGGGGCCTGGATAGGAGAAGTTCCCGCCTTCCCTCCACACTTCTCCATCATCTGGAAGACCGTTCCCATCAAGATCCCTATAGTAGAAGAGACGTATCACCACACAGTCCTCGTCGGCCTGGACGCTCACCGTGACATTACCCCTGATCGTCTCGCTGTCCACAGGGGAGAGTATCTCAACCTGCGGACCGACGATGTCCCTTGGAGTGGCGTTCACCACCTCTGAGGGGCCTGATTCGTTGCCGAATGTGTCAACGGCGGTAACGTAGAATAAGTACTCCACCCCATCGGTCAACGGGAAGACAGAATAGTTATAGACAACCCCCGAGGTGTT
>NJDV01000089.1 GCA_002254765.1 Thermoplasmatales archaeon ex4484_36
CACATTGATGAGAACACAAGCCTTCAGGAGGCGGTGAGGATGGCCTCCACGGTGCAGTGGGAGATCAACGTTGAGGAGGTCAAGGAGAAGAAGGCGCCCATTTATCTCCTGGTGGGGGGTGTTATCCTCCTAGCCCTGGGTGTGGCGTTGATAATAAGGGCCAAAATATTGAAGGAAAAGGCTGCCGAGGAGGCTTTCAGGGAGGAGATAAAAAAAGAAGAGAGGGGGGGTGGGCCCCGGGGGGAGAGTGTCCGCCCGGAGGTCCACCGAGGCAGTACGGATGACCGCCCGGAGAGGTGGAGCACCGACGGATGGAGGTAGCCTCAGTACTCCATTCCGCCCATCTCCCCACCCATACCGCCGCCCCCGCCGCCCTTGGGCGGCTCCGTCTGCTTCGCTGCTATTATGTCGTCTATTCTCAGGATCATGTTGGTTGTCTCCGTGGCCGACTGTATAGCCTGCACCCCCACCCTCAGAGGCTCTATCACGTGGAGCTTTACCATGTCCTCTATCTCTCCGGTATAGACGTTGAGGCCATGGTGCTTCTTCCCCTCAGAATGGGCCTTTCTGAGCTCTATGAGGGTGTTTATCGGGTCAAGTCCGGCGTTCTCCGCAAGGGTCTTGGGGATGACCTCAAGCGCCTCTGCGAAGGCCACAACGGCCATCTCCTCTCTGCCGCCGACCTCAACGGCGTACTTCTTGAGCTCCTTAGCCAGCTCAATGGCAGTGGCGCCTCCGCCGGCGGTCATCTTGCTGTCCTCAAGGGCCACGGCCACCACAGATATGGCGTCCACCACGGAGCGCTCGATCTCATCAATTACGTGCTCGGAGCCGCCTCTCACCAGGATGGTCACCGCCTTGGCGCCTCTGCAACCAGTGACGAAGGTCATCTTGTCGCCGCCGATCTTGCGCTCCTCCACGAGCTCAGCCTTGCCCAGGTCCTCATCGGTGAGGTCGTCTAGGTTGCTCACGATGGTGCCGCCGGTTGCCTTTGCAAGCTTTTCCATATCGGACTTCTTCACCCTTCTGACAGCGTAGATGCCTGCCTTTGCAAGGAAGTGCTGGGCCATGTCGTCAATGCCCTTAGCATCTTCTCTTCCTCGTTCAGGAAGGCCTGGAGCTGCTCGGGGCTGGTGATGTTGATCTTCGCATCCACTTCTGTCTTTTTGATCTCAAGGGCTGCGTTCAGAAGGGCTATTTTAGCCTCCTTCACATAGGAGGGCATGTTCTCATGCACCCTCTCCTTGTCAAGTACTATGCCCTCTATGAGCTCAGTGTCGGATATGGACCCTCCCTGCTTCTTCTCTATCTTTATGTTGTCTTTGTCCACCTTTATCTTACCGTCCCTCTCCTCCGCCACCATCTTCACCGCTTTTACGGCAATCTCTGCAAGCTTGTCCTTGACCACCGAAGCGCTCTTTCCCGTCATGGAGGTCTTAGCTAGATTTTTCAAAGTCTCCTCGTCTTCGGGCTTCACCTCAAGTGCTACCTTTTTCAATATCTCAATAGCCTTTTCGGAGGCTAGGCGGTACCCCTCAGTGATTATAGTGGGGTGAACGTTCTGCTCAATGAGGGTTTCCGCCCTCTTGAGGAGCTCACCCGCAAGGATCACTGCCGTTGTGGTCCCGTCGCCACACTGCTCATCCTGCGTTTTCGCTATCTCTATGATCATCTTGGCCGCTGGGTGCTCAACGTCTATCTCCTTGAGGATTGTGACACCGTCGTTGGTAATTACCACATCCCCCAGGGAGTCAACGAGCATCTTATCCATGCCCCTTGGGCCAAGCGTCGTTCTCACTGCGTCGGCTATAGCCTTTGCCGCTGCAATGTTGTTGATCTGTGCGCTCTTTCCACTCTCCCTTTTTGTTCCTTCTTTCAGTATCAGTATTGGCGTTCCACCTGGGATCATTGCGATCACCTCGGTTTAGGGGTAAATTGTTCTTCTATATAAGGGTTTCCCGGGAACCCCTCCCCCACCCTTATCTCACGCCTGTGAGGTTACTCTCATAAAGAGGACAAGAGGCGGCTGTCTGCTGAAAAGGCCGCTTGAAGCGGCTCACCCCCTCCCCGGGGGCCCGGGGGGAAGAAAGTTTAATATACCCCCTAATACATACACCATACGTAAAGGCCGAAATGAAATACATTAGTATTCGGCTAGGAAAAAACACGTCAAAGGGGATGGGATCTTGACAGAGCCCAACATAGCAACCGTCCGCCTGGACCCTGAGGTCCTCTCTGAGCTCGACCGGAGGGTTCAGGCGGGCGAGTTCAAAACCCGTTCTGATGGGATAAAGAGTGCCATCAATTTCTACCTTAAGTTCAAAAGCGAGGAGGAGAGAGGGTACGTTCACCTCACAGTACCCGTGGGTCTGGGGGAGTGGGCCGAGGAGATTCTTGTAGACCACGGCAGATATTCCTCTCTGCAGAGCCTCCTGGAGAGCGCCTTGAATATGGGGCTTAAGGCCATGGAGCTGGAGCTCTCGGAGGTTGAAGAGCTCAGGAGGAAGAGAAGCGAGAATCAGCTCAACCGCAAACTTATGAGAGAGGGATTGAAGGAGGATTAGATATGAGGATGAAGGACGCAAAGGGGTCAATATCTGGAAACGTTGATATTGAGAGAGTGAAATACTGGAAGGAGAGTCTGGACGCTGTATACAGGTACCTTGAATCCACCCGGGGAAAGCCTGAACATCTCCTAGCTAAGGCTTTGTACATAGAGATGCAGGACCTTGTGGAGAGCAGCCTCCCCCCAGAGATGGAGCACTACCTCTACCGCTGCTAGGGCTGGGCAGGGTAGCCCACGCATATCATGGCAGTTGGTCTCAGGTGGGGTGGAAGAGAGAGGATTCTTTTTACTTCCTCTTCCCTGAATGCCCCCACCCACACTCCCCCAAGCCCCAGATCCACAGCTTTTAGAAGTATGTTTTCTGCCGAGGCAGCCACATCCTGTATTGTGTACAGTTCAACCCCCCTCCTGCCGTAGGGCCTGATTCTTTTAAGGTCGCAACAGCAGACGATGACTACCGGTGCCTCCTCAACGAAACTCTGATCCAGGGCCGCCTCTCTCAGCCTTCTTTTCGTCTCCCTGTCCCGCACCACCACGAAATGCCTCGCATTTAAACCACCGGCGCTGGGCGCCCTCTCGGCAGCCCACAGAAGCGCCTCAACCTTCTCAGGCTCCACATCCTGGGGCGAGAAACTCCTCACGGACCTTCTTCTTCTTAAGACCTCATCTAGCTCCATTTACCCACCTCCTAACCACTTTTCCCCCTTTTACCACAACCCTGATGGGGTCATATCCCAGCCTGTAGAGTGCCTCTGTGAAGCTTTTCACCTCGAGCAGGACGAGGTCTGCAGGGAGCCCCTCCTCCACCATGCCTCTCTGCGGCTCTGCAATGGCCTTTGCTGCGTTCACTGTGAGCGCTTTGAGTACATCCTCAGGCATCATCCGCATCTTGAACACGGCTAGCTGGGCCACGAAGAAGGGGTTCTGAAGCGGGCAGTTGGGATTGAAATCCGTAGCTAGCGCTACAGGAAGTCCAGCATCCAGCATTCTCCTTGCATCGGGGTAGTGTGGGAGAAACGTAGTGAAGACCGTCCCCGGGAGGAGGACGGGGACTGTTCCGTGCTCTGCCATGGCTTGGAGGTCCTCTTCCTCCGAGAGGAGCAGGTGGTCGGCAGAGGTTGCCCCCAGCTCTGCCGCCATCCTTGTCGCTCCCAGATTCTCAAGCTCATCTGAGTGTATTTTGAGAAGCAGCCCGTGCTTCTTTCCCGCACGGAGAATCTCCTCCGCCTCCTCCAACGTGTACACGCCCCTGTCGCAGAAGACGTCTACAAAGCGTGCTAGTCCCCTCTCCGCCACATAAGGTATCATCACATCGGTGAGGAAGGAGACGTACTCCTCTCTCTTATCGCTGTACTCGGGGGGTATTATGTGGGCTCCGAGGAAGGTGGTGACCACATCCGAGAGGGTCTCCACTTCAAGAGCGGCCTGAAGCTGCTTGACCTCCGTGTCCCTGTCCATGCCGTACCCACTCTTCACCTCCAGCGTAGTCACCCCCCACCTCATGAACTCCCCTATCCTCTCTCGGAGAAGCTTTGCTATCCCCCCTCCAGAGGACAGTATCTCAAGATAGCTTAGGCCTTTCAGCTTCATCAGCAGTTCATCGGTCCTGTCCCCGGCGAAGACGGCGTGGGTGTGGGGGTCCACGATCCCGGGGATAGCTACCATGCCGCCGGCGTCCAGCACCTTGGCGGCATCTGTGGCGGGGGTGAGCGGCCTCTCTGAGATATCAGAGAAGACCCCCCCCTCTATACGGACCGAGGCGTTCTCAAACACCTCAACTTCCCCCTCCCGGGGGCGATAGAGTTTTCCTATGTTGTTTATTATGAGCTCGGCCATCTCACCACCTCGCTGCGCAGCGGTGAGCCCTCTCAACGGGCTCCCCCCCTATTATATCGGCTGCCTTTAAATATATCTTGAGAGAGCCTTCAAGCCCCACCCCCCACCCCGGGGAGATGTAAATGTATCTCCTTCCCCTTTTCTTGATCACGCTCTTCTTGACTGCCCAGCCTCTCTGCTCCCCGGCCAAGAATACAGCCTCTATCTCCTTTTCTTTTCTGTGCCCCCCCACCAGCAAGCTCTTGGCGACCCCGATGGAGGGTACCCTAAGGAGGCTTCCTAGGTGTGTGGCGAGACCACTTCCCCGCGGGTGGAGAACACCGTGCCCGTCAAGGAGTATCACATCAGGCTTCAGTTGGTGCTCATCCATCATCTGGGCGATGAGCACTCCCTCCCTGAAAAATAGGTAGCCGGGGACGTAAGGGAAGAGGACCTCCGTCTCCACTTTCACCTCCTCCACGTCCCCCCTCCCGAAGAGGACCCCACATATCAAGGCCCTTCTGCCGGCGTAGCTCACGTCAACCGAAAGAAAGCTCTCGGCGTCATGCACTTGGGGGGTATGCATATCCGCTGCGGCCTTCTTCTGGAGCTCTCTTAGGGCTGTGAGGACAGCGGAGATGGAGAAATCCTTCCATACCCTTGAGGGGAGATCACCCACTCTTCCCTCCTTCACTTCTACACCCTCTCTCATCAGGGCCTCCCTGCACTCCTCCCTGATCCATCCATCGGATCTGACGAACCTGTGGAGAGGAACATTCTCCGGCACCCTGCTGAAGGGGTCACCCAACCTCTTTATCTCCTCCAGCACCCCGGGGAGGGCCCTCGCCGCCCCCCTGTCCCCAAGGGCTTCTGCGAGGTCTCCGTAGGTGGCAACCGCCCCCCGGGGAACGGACATTGCCCCCCTTTTCACCTCCATCCAGAAAGTCTCAAGGAGCTTTACAATCTGCTCCAGGTCTTGTCGCATAACAGAAGTAGAGACGGAGGGAGATAAAAGAGTTACTGTGAGAGTTATTGTATGGAGATGAACCCCCCGGGGGAGATAGGTGAGGGTATAACGCAGACAGTGCGT
>NJDV01000090.1 GCA_002254765.1 Thermoplasmatales archaeon ex4484_36
TCTCGTTGTACCCACCCATAGGAGGGTCACAGTAGAGGAGGGAAACGAGGAGGTTATAATCAACGCCTGTGTGGGCACAGAGGTTGCTGAGGCCCTCTCAAAGATGGTGGCAGGGGAGCTTCAGGAGGAAGGAATTGGGGGGGTGATGGTGGAGATTGACCCTTATAGAATAGTCCTCCGCTCGGCTTTCAGAGTAAGGGGGAAGGACGTTGTGAGGATACTTTTGGGGATGGCCCCATCCAATTTAAGGCATAAGCTCACAAAATATCTCTCTTCAAGTATGCTCTTTAGATGGCAGATACTACATGTGGCGAAAAAGATTGGGATTGTTGATAGGGAGGTCTCTTTGAGGGATTTGAACATGAATAGGCTCATAGAGCGGCTAGAGGGGACCATAGCCTACAGGGAGGCCATAGAGCGTATTCTCCAGGAGAGAATGGACATAAGGAATACCACACGATTCCTCAAAAGGATTGAACGAGGGGAGATCGAGGTTCATCTTCAGAGAAGCTCTCCAATAGGGCTTTCCTACAGGGACGCCAGAAGGGAGCTCCTCTACTCCGGAGCGGATGAAAGGACTATACTTGCCATCATAGAGAAGAGGCTTGAGGTGACCCCTCTCACCATGGTGTGTCTCGCATGCCAGAGGAGGTGGAGGGCCTCGGCGGGAGGGGGAGCCCCTCTTCAGTGCCCGGTCTGCTCCTCTCGTAGAGTTGCCGCACTCCATCCCATGGACTACGAGAGAATGGAGAAGCACCTTCAAAGACGCGATTTCGCATCTTTAAGCAGATCCGACCGCAAGAGGCTCAGCCTGTCAGCTGATCTAGTTATGGCACATGGGAGAGATGCCGGTGCCCCAGAACAGAAAACCATTTGCCCAGATAAGCGTTGACAAGAGGGTTGTCAACGTGAACGAGGAGGTGCTCTTCAGTGCCAACCGGAGTTATGATCCCGATGGAGATTCACTTATCTATATCTGGGACTTCAGCGATGCCGATGACAGTGATGGCGACGGGGACCCTGCTAACGACAGAGACGCTACGGGGCTCAACGTGACCCACAGATACACCCACCCTGGACAGTACAGAGTTATTCTCACCGTGAGCGATGGGGAGCTGTCCGATCAGGCCTTTACCACGATCACCGTACTTGAAGGGGGTGGGGGTGAGACCCCGCCGGAAGTCACTTTTCTGCCCCCCATCTACATTGAGGCAAATCCCCCAATAAGAGAGCAGTGGAAACTGACCGTACAGGAAGTGGATAGGGAAGAGCTATATGTGAATTATACGCTTCAGATATACCACAACGCCACCCTTCTAATATCAATAAATCTCGGAGATGCCTCGGAGGGAGATGTTGTCTACAGGGACGTGGACCTCTCAACGACCCTCTCCCCTGGGGATATCATCACTATCTATCCCTCAGTAGATCTGCCTGTGGTGGAGGGGGATATTGTAAAACTCTTCTACTTAGACTTCCAATCGCCTTCTGCTGAGGTCCCGCTGATAGCAGTGAGCCCCTAGCAGCTATGTCTTCTAGATCGGTGGACTCTTAAAAGTAGAGTGGTATTCTCCATGAGAAACAGGAAAAGCCTTGGGAAGGGCCTAGGTGCCCTCTTCAGTGAGAAGGTCGGGCGGGTTAAGTTCTCCCCCGAAGTTAAAGAATACATTGAACTTGAGCAGATGTACCTGACAAAGAAAAGAAAGCTCAGAGAAATGGAGGAGAAACTTCGTAAGACGAAGGAACTTATTTTTCTTAACAGCGTTATGGGAAAAGAGGTTGACGAGGATGAACTGCGCAAGCTAGAGAGGGAGATTAAGAGGGCTAAGGAGGAGCTTTCTACGGTGAGGATGGGGCTTTTGAAGATCAAGGAGAACCTTCGGGACTCAGGCATACTGGATGTTCTCACGGAAGGAGAGATCAAACTGATCGCGGAGCTGGAAGCCGAGCTTATGGACGGGATAGATTCATCGGTACAGCTTTTCAACGAAGAAGATGTTCCCATGGCTAGGGAGAGAGGGGAGAGCGGAAACAAAGCCCTCATCAGGGCGGTTGAGGAACTGAAACCTGCGGTGGAGAGGGACCTTGGAGAGGTGAAGGAGAAAATAGCAAGGGACTTGGAAGGACTGCTTAAACCTGAGCTTATGGAAGCATTTGAGAAGATAGAAGACGCGCTGGAGAGCCTCAAGGGCGAGCTCGATAGAGAGGGTGAGGGGGGGGAGGGTGAAACCGAATTGTCGGATATGGATGTGGTCACAATTGAAGAGATAGGCCTGCCGGAAGAGGAAAGGGGCGAGGTGGATCTAGACGCTCTGAAGGAGGAGATACATCCGAAGGCTGTAAGCAGAAGAGTGGCTAGGGAGGCGGGGTACCGCAATGGAGCAAATAGGGTCGACGCGGGCAAAAGTGAGGTAATCTCTGAGTTCGACCAGGGAATACCTGTTGAGGAGATGGGGCAGAGAGAGGTTATCCGGAACGCTCTTAGTCTGATCAGGGAAGGTAGGGACAGGGAGGCTGAGAGCCTGTTAATCAAGTACGTTAAGGTGGAGCCACTATCCCCCTGGGTGTGGTACCATTTGGGAGGAATATACTATCTGAGAGGCGATTTCCCCCGGGCGAAATCCGCTTTCCAGAAGGCTAATAATGCTAAACCGGGCGATGAGAAGATAATGATAAGACTTGCCGATGTGTATAACAAGCTCGGGCTCCGGGCAGAAGCCCTGAGAATAATTAAAGAGGTTTTGAAGATGAACCCGCGAAACCACCGGGCCTTGACCATAGCGGGTGAAGTGCTTCTCTTCGGCGGTATGACCGAGAAGGCTAGAAGATTCCTAAAAAGTGCATTGAGGTGGAACCCCAACTATGAGAGGGCCGTGAAGGACATGGTCCTGCTTGAGAAGCTTGGAAAGGAGAGTACATAGGTGCACGAAAAGTTTTTGGGTTGGAGGATCATGTTTGAAAATCAGCAGACGGAGGTGTCCTTTTCGGTAGCAAACAGCTCCTCTGGTAGCTTCTTAATACTGGTCATCCCATCCTCTGTGGGAGTAGCTAATGTGACAATCTCAGTCACCTCCCTTTCCTACAGCGTCACTGAGAACCTCCTGCTTCGAATATTCTGTGAGGAGCCAGCCATATCATTTTCTACCCCCGGGGAAACCTTAAGCGGCCCCCAGGGGGGCTCTGTGGTGGTGGACTTCTCCATTACAAACAACCTTCAGGAGGAGATGTATCTGAACCTCTCCTTGGACGGTATAGCTGAAGGGTCTAGGGGGGCCGCTGATCTGTTCCGCCCTTGAGAGGAAAGAGCTTAACGTGACAGTTTTTATACCGGAAAACGCAACAGTGAACCAGCCCCAGATCTTCTCAGTTGTTGCTTATGCGCCTTCAAAGGATGCCGTCTACCGTTCTCAACCCATAAAAATAAACCCTCAGCCTTTCTACTGGTTCACAGCCGAGTATGTGGGTGGGGTCTTATCCACCTTCCCCGGGGAGGCCATAAACTTTACAATACGAGTAAACAACCTGGCCAGTATTGAGGACACCTTTACTGCCTCTGTATTATCTCTTCCTCAGGGGTGGAGTGTGGAGTGCCTGAATTCTTTAAATCCCCTAAACTTCCCTGTGAAACTCTCTCCTGGGGAGAAGATGTCCCTTTATTTCAGGGCCCAGCTCCCCACAAAGACCGTTGCCGGTGAATATTTCATTGTCATAGAGTTCAGCGGAGAGATGAACACCACCACCGCCACCGTTCCCGTGACTGTGATGGAACAGGTCAATGTTGCACTTCAGTATGGCCCGGGGCTTGTAGGGGGGGAGGGGGGATACTATCCTCTTTATATTCACGGAAACCAGCTCCCAACCCTTCTTAGCAATCTAGGAAACAGCCCTCAGTGGGTTGAAGTGAACGTGGCATCTTTCCCGGAAGGATGGACAGTTTATATTGACAGTGTGGTCTGGGGAGAGGGTAGTGGAGAGAGGGTGCTCAATACTACCTCCTTCAACATGAGCCAGTTCGGTCCGGGGTCGTACAGTTTCTCATCGAAGCCCAAGGAGCTGGAGCTCAAAGTCCCGCCCTACGTGGAAGCCACCCTAAATCTTTACGTTGAGGCCCCGGCGGGCACCTCCCCCGGTGTTTTCACCATGGCCCTGAAGGCTACATACCTTGGCGGGAAGAGAGTACAGGTTCTTACCATCCGAGTGAAATTGATACTGGCTCAGCTCATTTTCGAGGATATGAACGGCGACGACAGGCCGGACATCCTGGTTGAACCCTCCAACAAGACCACCATCAGACAGGGGGACTGGGTTACCTTCACCTGCCGCATAAAGAATATCTATCCCTACCCTGCTGAGGATATAACTTTGTACCTTGACATAGGAGATAATAGCAAAGTGAAGAGCTATCATATAGACCGTATGGAACCCGGTGAGGAGAGGGACGTGAAGTTCAGATGGCGCGCCATAGAGGGCGTCTATACTGTCAGGATATACGCCGAGGGGGGAGGTTTGACCCCGGGGGAGGAGCCCCAAGTATTCTTAAAGAGCATAGAGATCAAGGAAGGGAAGGGGGGTAGTTTCGTAGGAATTCTCTTCTCGACCATTCTCCTTGCGAGCGGCTTAATCCTTTTGCTGTTCTTCTTCTACCTCTTGCGACAGCGGAAAAGGAGGGAGGAGGAGATTAGAGAGGAGTTCCGCCGTGAGAGGTATAGAAAGGTTTATGGATCCCATGCGGAGGCGGGGGAGATAAAAAAGAAAAAGGGTAGGGTGGGGGGTAAGAAGAGCAAAAAAAAACACATCCTGTTGGAGGAGTGACGGGGGAGAGGCGACTTGCGAGGGGGAGTTCTTCAGGAGATATACGGGTGTACGGCTTCCGCAGGGGAGGCGGAGGTCCTGCGGGAGCACCTCCTCCGGAGAGGCGTAAGGTTGGTGGAAGGGGAAGAGGAGGCTGACTGGGTTATAATCCACACCTGCATTGTGATCGAGCACACCGAGAGGAGGATGGTGAGGAGGATCCGGGAGCACCTTGAGAGGGGGAGAGGTGTTATTGTGGCGGGATGCCTTCCGAAGGCTAGAGGTGAGGTTCTAACAGGTCTTAAGGGCGAGGGCAGGCTCTACGCCGTGGACACCCATGAGGTCCCGGAAATGGAACGGGTGGCGGAGGAGGTTCTAAAAATACTCCGCACCAGAAGCCCTGGAGAGATGCCTGAAAGTGGAGATGCGGCATTGACGGAAGAAGTGGGAGGTTTTGAGGGGGTGGAAAGGGGTGTTTTCGCTGGTGGGGCTAGTAGCGCACCCCCAAGGGGGATAATACCCATCTCCACAGGCTGTTTGGGAGGGTGTACATACTGCATAATCCGCATCGCCAGGGGGCGTCTCCGGAGCTTCCCTGAGGATTACATAGTGAGGAGGATGAAAAGGCTCCTCGCAGAGGGAAGAAGGGAGATATACTTGACCTCCCAGGACACTGCAGCCTACGGTATGGAGGGTGGAGCCTCCTCTGCCCTCCCAGCTCTTCTTAGAAGGCTCACCGCCATCCCCGGGAGGTACTTCATCCGTGTGGGAATGATGAACCCCTGGACTGCAACCACTGCTCTGGTAGAGATTCTTGACGCCTTCACGGACGACCACATATACAAGTTCTTCCACATACCTGTCCAATCGGGATCAGACGAGGTCCTTCAGAGAATGGGAAGGCCCTACACCGCCGGAGAGTTCGTCTCCTTGGTGGAGAAGATAAAAGAGCGCTTTCCTTGGTGTGTCCTCTCTACCGACATAATCGTTGGGTTCCCTGGGGAGAGTGAGGAGGACTTTGAGAAGAGTGTAGAGCTTGTTGAGAGAGTGAAACCTCCAGTGCTTAACATTACCCGCTTCTCCCCGCGCCCTTCTACCCCAGCAGCGCGCTTTGAAGGGGCGCTTCCCGGGTGGAAAGTGAAAGAGCGCTCCAGGCGTCTCACAGAGTTGCACAGGGGAATCTCAAGGGAGTTTATGGAGGGGTGGGTCGGTCGCACCTTTAAAGCCCTCGCCGTTGAGCTGGATAGAAGGAGAGGGACCACCCTTATGCGAAGCGCCGAATATTTACCTGTGGTGGTGGAAGGTGTGTTGGCTCCCGGGGAGTTTTACGAGGTGGAGGTGGTAGAGGCGGCAGACTTCTACGTTAAAGGGCGCCTTTTACGATGAAATCAGATGTGTTGGGGGTGTTGTAAGAAAGTTAAGCGGAGCACTCCTGACACTCTCGGAGTTTACAGGTTCAGCCGACGCTCTGCTCTGGCTTAGGTCCTCCCTCCAGCATATCACTACCCATCCAGCACTTTTCAGGGCACTTGACATCCTGATATATATTTCCGCTCTGGGTGGGATAGCTGTTCTGATCGGAGGCATCCTTCTCTACTATGAGTTCCGCCTTACGGGCAAGCTCTTCATCATTCTGGGGGCTGGAATAGGCTTCCTGGCTTTCTTCTACTCCCTGGCCCAGGCGTGGATAGCGGGTCAGGACATGATAGAATTCATAAAGGGATATGCCTCCACCCTTCAGGGAATGGGAATCCTTTTAGCAATAGCTGCTTATTCACTTGGATGAGAGCCTCAGCCATCCCGCTCACCGCCCCCTCCATACTACCTTTTGAACATTGAGAGATGAAGGTATTCTCTCGGTGTTTTTCGCTTATCAGTGCGTCCAATCTGAAAGATGCTTTGGATCCCCCGAATAATGGGGGCGGCGGGTACAAGGTCAGGAATTTGCCGCAGAGGCGAATTAGGATTGCGGCCTTCGTGGTAAAGCTGAAATACCATCTCTGAGTTATCCTACCTCCCCGGTGGTTGTATGCCCGATAAAGACCTCTCTAAAACGCTCTCCAGCGTGGAGTACCGCCTGAAAGAAGGAAGAATAAGCTGGGTGAAGTGCCAGTTCACGGACATATCCGGCAGGCTCAGGTCCTTCACGGTGCCCGCCGCTGCGCTCTACTCCGATTCTAGTTTCTGGGAGGAGGGAATGGTGATTGACGGCTCCTCCGTGGGCTTTGCCGTCACGGAGGACTCCGACCTCATAGCCCTTCCCGACCCTCACACCTTCACTATCCTTCCCTATGAGAGCGAGCTACCCGAGCCCCAGAGGTCCGCAAGGGTCACCTGTGACCTCTACTCCCCTGAGGGCTTCCGCCCCCACCCCCTTGACCCCCGGGGTGTGGCTAGAAGGGCCTTTGAGGATGCGGTGAAGATGGGTTTTATAAGGACATGGCTCCAGCCGGAGCTTGAGTTCTTCCTCCTTCCACAGGGCTGGAAGGGCGATTATATGAATCACCCCGGACCCTATCCAATACTTCCCAAAGGTGGATATTTCGCCCCCCCGCCCCAGGACATCACTGAGGAGTTTCGCAATGACTTTTCTTTCGCCTTGAGGAAGCTCGGGCTGGACATAAAGTTTCACCACCATGAGGGCGGCGTTCACCAGGTTGAGATAGAGTTCCGTCACAGACCCTCTCCCGTTGATGCGGGGGACTCTGCGGTCCTCTACAAGTTCCTTTCAAGGATTTTGGCCGAGAAGCACGGCTTTGTGGCCAGCTATATTCCTAAGATATCTTCCAAGGACGCTGGGAACGGAATGCACGTTCACTTATGGCTGGAGGGGAAGAATGGAAGTGCCTTCGGGGATGAAAGTGGCCCCGCAGGGCTATCGGAGACGGCCCTACAGTTCATTGCGGGGGTTTTAAATCATGCTAGGGAGTTCTCCGCCATAACCAACCCTACGATAAACTCTTACAAGCGTTTAATACCGGAATTTGAAGCTCCCGTCTACCTCTGCTGGGGGCCGAGGAACAGAACCGCCCTCATAAGAGTGCCTAGCTCTGCAGACAAGAACCGTGCGGGTGATATTGAGGTGCGAAGCCCTGACCCCTCTTCCAACCCGTACCTCACCTTCGCTACCATACTCTGGGCGGGTCTTGAGGGTGTTGAGAGGGGCATGAACCCCCCGGAGATGATCACCGGGGATCCCAGCAACATGAGTGAGAGTGAAAGAAGGAAGCTCGGTTTGGGGAGACTGCCCGGAAACCTCGAAGAGGCTGTGGACGAGTTCGAGGGCAGCGAGCTCATGAGGAGGAGACTTGGGAGCGAGTTCGTTGATGCCTACGTTGATATGAAAAGGCGAGAGATTCTGGATTACAAGGTTTCCATATCTCCCTGGGAGATAGAGAGGTACTTTGATGTTTGAGGTGATGAAATGAAGAGTGAAGATTGGGTGAAGAAGATACACAGTTGGCTTGAGATAGGGAAGGATACCTCCCGGGAGCTTGTGGGTCTGCCCTGGGAGGTTAAAGAGGAGAGGATGGGTGAGACAACGATAATAGTAGCACAGCACCCGAAGGTTGCCTTTCCCATATACATCAAAATTGGGGGTGGTTTCATATCCCTCTTCATAGACCTGGGCATAGAGACCGATGCCATGGACGTGAAGGATAGGATGAAGATTTACAAGGCCCTTCTTAAGATAAATGGGCAACTCAACCTCTTCAAGGTAGCCCTTGGGGGAGAGGAGGAGAACGTCGTCTCCATGGTTGATCTGGATATGACATCTTTGAGCAAGGAGGAGTTTAACGACGCGTTGACGGCCCTTCTCATAGGCAGCCACACCGTCATATCCGCCCTTGGGTACTCTGAGGAGTTTCAGAAGGCCCTAATGCAGAGGCTGCTGGGGATGATCTCGGAGAGGCTGAGCCGGGGCGATAGCATTGAGGACGTCAAGAAGTTCCTTGTGAATAAAGTGGGTATGGGAGAGGAGGAAGCCGATGAACTCCTCAAAGATATAAAGGAGACCATAGAGAAGAAAGAGGGTGAGGAGAGGGAGCGGACGTCACACTACATCTCTTGACCCTTCCACGAACTTCAGAATGAAATATACCACCCTCCCCTTTTGCCATACCACCTTTCCACCTCTTTCATTATAACATCATCCATTGCGCTCAAGCTCCTCACCCAAGAGGAATGTGCTTACTAAAACACATGTGTATCGTCTATTTAATTAACTTCCTTTCACTAACCTACGGGTTCGTTCAGGAGGTTGAAGAGGATTCTTCGGTCCTCTTGCACAACGTGGATACCCTATTCTACGATCCCGACGGCGACAACATATCCCTGCTTTTGTACAACGGCCGAAGGTTCTGGGAAGGGGAGTACAGTGGCCCTGTAGTCCGCGCCGAGCTTTTTAGGGAGGATGGCGAGGAGGAAGGATGGGGTATAAATATAACTCCCCACCCCGATGCCTACGGAAGAGATACAGTGATTGTTGCCGCAACCGACGGTTATTACCTCTCCAATAGTATCAACATCTCGGTAGAGGTTACACCCACGAATGATCCACCGGAGATCTTCGGTGTGGTGAGAGAGGGTCAGTTCAGCCTTATTCTTAAAGAGGATGAATCTTTCTCTGGCAGATTCGTGGCAGGGGACTTCAAGGACGGTGAGAACGTGACCTTTGAGGTTTCAATCAGCGAGGGCTTAAGAAGTCTCCGTCTCAACCCGTCCACAGGGGAATTCAACGTCACACCGATACAGGAGGACGTGGGCAATCACACGGTCCATCTCAGGGCAACGGACAGCAATGGAACCAGCAGTGCCGCTACCTTCTGGTTCAACGTCACCAACTCCCCCGACATGCCCATCGTATCCTACGTGCACGTAAAAACGAAGAACGTCACCTCCCCCTCTCCCCTAGAGGTCATAGAGGCGAAGATAGTGGAGGGGGAGCCCCTTATCATCCGCTGCGGCATAGTTGATGAGGATGTGCTCTACGGGGTGCAAGAGAGTGTCCAGGTTATATCCAGCCTTTCTGATTTCTCAGAATATACACTTTTATGGATAAGCCCGGGGAGGGAGTTTCTGATCAGAGTCCTTATTCCCCCGGAGCTTGTGACCCATCCCCCTTATGTCAAACCCCTTCTTGAGTGGATAGAGGTTCTGGACCCTGGGGAGGTGGGGGGGTTCAAGTTCTTCCTGTGTATCACAGTAGAAAACCGGCCGGACCCCCCTGAGAACGTCAGTATCGTAAGCCCCCGGGAGGGTGAGACCCTGCCCATACTCTTTCATAACCTTTTTGTGGCTTCCAACGCAACCGATCTGGATCTGGGGTTTGGCGACAACCTCACCTACCTGTGGGACTTCGATGCCTCCAATGGCTTTCAGTGGGAGGCTGAGGGCCAGGAGGTTTACTGGGATTTCAAAAGTGCGGGGACATATGTTGTGACCTTAAGAGTGTATGACAGTACTGGATTCTACGCGGAGGACAGAATCACAGTGTTCGTGGAGGGGTATTACGATCCCGAAGATTATGACAATGACGGTATGCCCAACCTCTGGGAGGAGAAGTACGACCTCAATGTTTACAATCCAAAAGATGCAGAGGAAGATCTGGATGGGGATGGCCTGAGCAACTA
>NJDV01000091.1 GCA_002254765.1 Thermoplasmatales archaeon ex4484_36
AAACTCCTTATCTTCATGTGGTTGTTGGCGTAGGAGGCTTGGGAGGCGGGAACAACGTGGTCCAAGATTATCACAACCCTTCTGGGGTCCCATACCTTCTTAACCCCAATGCTCCCGAACTTCCCTATGATCGCGGCTGAGTTGTCATGGCTCATAACCCATCTGGGTTCCACAGTCACGATCTCCCCGCTCTCCACCACATTCTTTCCGGCGGCACGTGCCAGGATCTTCTGCGTCGCAGTCGGGCTCAAAGGGACACCCCCGAGAAGTGAATGGAATTCCTCTATATTACCTCATTCCTCTCCTGCGGTGGAGGAAGAGAAGGACCACTGCAGAGAGCGGGATCAGCGGGATGAGGTAGATTGCAGGCCCCCATCCAGTTCTCTCCTCCTCCTGGATAACCCTCAGGCGATAGTGCTCCCTGACCTCCTCCCCTGCCGGATCTTTGTAGATTAGGGTTATGTTCACACCGGCCTCACCTTTTAGCCCTTCAGAGGCGCTGAGATTGAGGGTTATGTTCACCGACCTGGAGAGGAGGAGCACAGTGAGGTTCTGCCTCTCAACCCCAACTCCCCCTTCTGGGGTGAAGAGGAGGGTGACCTCTCCCCTGTAGCCCCCCTCGGGGATTACCTCAAGGGTCACCACGCCCCTCTTTTTTATATGGATCTCCTCCGGAACTGAAAGCCTGACGCCTCCCGGGGGCGGAACGACTATGACGGTGACCTCCCTCCACCTCACCTTGCCCTCAGACTCTGCGGCGAACCTTAATGTTTGGGGAGCGGAGCTGTGATTTCCCCGGGAGACCTCAATGATCACCGTGAAGGGTTCCCCCACCTCCACCTCCTCCCTGCTTAAGGTGGCCGTGATTCCGGGGGGCGTCTCCTCCACACTCAGCCCGGCTCTGCCGGCGAACTCCCCCACGGGAAGGACAGCCCCATCCAGGGTGGCATTCTCCCCAGGCCTTAAGGTCACTGTGGAGGGGGAGATGAAGAGCGCGAAGTCCCCCGCCGTAGGTCCCCTCACAGCTAGAGTGAAGTAGTAGGTCAGGTTGAGGGAGGGTACGATGACCCTGTAGGGGAACGTACCCCGGGGGGAGGTCCCGGAGGTAGAGAGGTTCACGATGTGGTTCCCCTCCGATGCGGGAAGGCTCCCAGGGGAGAACTCAACTCCTGTAAGTGGCGCCGGGAGGAGCATCTCCCCGGCGGGCCCCCCTCTGACGCTGAAAGTCATCTGATACGAATACCCGGCTACCACCTCCACCGACGGAGCCCTCACCTCAAGCCACTCCTCCGACGGAACGAGACTCACTCTTACCGTAGCAACGGTCTGCAGGGTGAGGGTCTCTATCAGGGAGATCTCAAGAAGACCCCCTCCGGTGGCGGTGACCATCACCTCCCCTGACCCCGCAAGGGCCTCTGGGGAGAACTTGATGCTCCCTTCACCCTCCAGAAAGGCACCGCTCAGAGTGACCATTTTGTCGTAACCGGGGGTAAAGTGTAGGTGAACCGGGAAGGTGAGCTCCCCGGAGGGGGGAAGGAGATATCTCTCCCCGCAGTACGGAATGACCCCGGGGGACTCAGTGTAGAGAGCGTAGAGTGTCCCACCGCTGTCGCATATCAGCGTCTCTCCCCCGGGGCGTGAGGGGTCGAAGTCGCCCATCTCCCCCCCTATGAGGAGGTAATCGGAGCTGAAGGCCTCCTCAACCCTCCATGAGCTCCCGCCCTCCCCCGGAGGATAGAGCATGTAGGCGGTACCGTCCCAGGAGGAGAGAAGCACCTCCTCCCCCGGGTGGGTGGGGTCTCCATCTCCTACATCCACGTCGTAGATAGTCCTCATGCTCCCGGATATTGTAAAGAGCACCTCCCCGCTCCAGCCACCCTCACCTCTCTTTAGAAGTACTGCCCTTCCCTTCACTCCTCCCGCCACAAGCTCCTCCCCGGGGCTTGAAGGGTCCAGTTCCCCCCCGTCAACCTCTACGATCTGTGCCCCCTCGTTCCATATCACTTCACTCTTCCACCCCCCCTCCCGGTATATCTCTACAATGCTGAAGGAGCCCGTGGCAGCGGCCACCTCCAAGCCGGGGTGGGTGGAGTCGAAGTCCCCAACATATATCCCGTCTATCAGGTACTGGTCCTTGTAGATCACCTGAGAGGAGAAGTTCAGCCCCTCCTCTCTCCTAAGAAGAGTCACCGCACCTCTCTCCCCGGCAACCACAACCTCCAGGCCTTCGCTTTCAGGGTCTAGGTCCCCCACATCTACGTCGTATATCCAGTCCTTATAGAAGTGGATCTTCTTGCTCCGGAAGCCACCGTCCCACCATATGAGGGTGACGGTGTAGGACCACCCCCCCACCACGATTTCGTCCCCAGGGTACTCGGGAAGGAGGTCCCCCGTGGCCACGCTTGTTAAGTACCAGGAGTCTGTGTAGGCTACACTCGGGAAGGAGGTCCCCCGTGGCCACGCTTGTTAAGTACCAGGAGTCTGTGTAGGCTACAACGTCCTCAAAGTGGGGCCAGCTGCCGCATAAAACGTGAACCTTCTGATCCCTTCCCACAACAACTGCCTCGGGGCCCGGGTTGAGGGGGTAGACGTCCCCGACCACAGAGTGGGAGGAGGCGGCGCATGATGTCTTCTATGCACCGCAATATTAATAAAATGTGGTTTATGATTGAACTGGGAGCACAAGTAGCCCATCCAGTTCACGATTCCGTTAAGGTGGTGCGAAAATGAAACACCTATCCAAGCGTGCCGTTGCCCTCTGCGTTGTAGCTCTTCTTCTGGCCGGGGGTGCTCTATACTACCTCAACACACGAAGGGGCGGTGGGGGGGCCCCTCCCCGGGCCACCGTAGACGACCTCCTTCAGACCACCTCAGAGAGGAGGGCTGTTGACTACGATATGGTTATCGCCGACTACGACGACCCCTTCCTAGCGCTCTCCGCTACTCCCCTTGCTATCTACTACAGCGGCGGGGAAGTCGTGAAGAAGCCACTTCTGGTGGCGGGCCTCAACCCGGAGACCCCCGAGGGGGGAATATCCAAAGCAGTCCTGAACTTTATCAGGGCCTATCCGGAGAGAAGGTGCGTTCTGGTGGGGCACTTCTCCGACGGGGAGCTCTCCCTTCTGGAACACGCAGGGGTGGGGAACCCTGTGAGGATCTCTGGGGATAGGGAGGCAGCCACTCTGACTCTGGCAAGGGCATTTTGGGCGAGAAGCGACGGGGTGATGGTGGTCAAGGACGACCTTGAGGGCTACTCCCTGGCGTTGAACGCTGTTCCAATTGCGTCCTACTTGAACATTCCTGTGATCGTCACGGAGAGGATGGACGGGGAGGTGAAGGAGCTCCTTAGGGATCTTGATGTGAAGTACACCGTTCTTGTGGGAGACCTAAAGCCCGTGATGAAATACCTGAGAATCAGCGAACCCCGGGATGCCCATGAACTTCTGGCCGCGGGCTCTCCCTCCTCCGGCGGCACCTTGAAGAGCATCTTCAGAGACCGCCTAGGGAAGGACCCCTCCTATATCGCCCTCGCGAGCCCCCGGGATGTGGACCACCCGAAGGTCCTTGAGAGAAAGAGCTTCCACTTTGAGGGGACCGTTCAATCCCAGGACACTGGTTCTACCTCGGACCCCTCTCTCGACCCCAACGCTCCCAAACACTTCCTTCAAATTCCCGAGGGGTGGAAGTGGGTGAACGTTAAGCTCTCTGCTAGGATCAGGTTCACCCAGAGCCCCGTGCCGGAAAGAAGCCCTGAAGACGACGGCCAGAGGTGCTACGTCTACTTCGGTTACGACGCAGACTCCGATGGGGTTCTCATAGACGATAAGGACTCTGAAGAGGATCACCTAGAGTTCTTCGTCCCCTCCCTCTCCTACGCAACGGTAAGGGACCCCTCCGGGTGGCCCGTTGAGGGATGGGCCTATTCCGAAGAGCCCATATACAATGCAGAGGGGAACCACACTGTCGAGATCCTAGCCACCCTTCATTACACACCCAACGAGCAGAACCCTCCGAAGACCACCTATACCATAGACGTCACTCTGGAGAGGCTGAATAAGCCAAACTATCCTCTCATGCACAACATCTCCTCCCTCGCCCCCTACCTGGCCGTTTTCAGGGAGGGGCTCGTGCTGGCAGATGAGGACTTCACCATCTATCAGGAACCTCTCCTCTCCCAGAGGTTCTGCGGTGACCCCTCCGAGACCCTGAATCCCTATCCCGACAAAGGGAAGGAGAGGGTGGGGGGGCTGATGAACATATCAAACTCCATCGCCGTGAAGATAAAGGAGAGGCTCATAGACCTCTTAGGCGCCCTCGTTGGGAAGGCGGATACCACCCCAGAGGAGCTAGCCCAGATATACTCTTCGAGAGACAGCCCCATGTACGTGGGAATCGTGGCGGACACCAACATGATACCGATGTTCTACTATCCCACAAAGGGCCAGGGTGCGGAGCAGCAGGAGGGCTACGGCATAGCGGGAGACCTCTTCTACTCCTCTATCGACGCTGACCCGGCCTCTCCGCCCTGGGATCTGGGCGGGAAAAAGCCCACCGGAGAGCTCGCCGTGGGAAGGGTTGACGGCTGGGACGCCCAGGACGTCTCGGCGCTCATTGCAAGGGTGGCCTTCTACCGAGAGATCATGGGTGCTTATCAGGGAATAAGGGGAAACTCATGGAAGGACTCTGCTATGAACACCTTCGGGTCAAAGATCCCCGTTGGGGCAGCGAAGACAGTCACTGAGAAGCTGGATAAGTCTTTCCGGGAGTCTGGTTTCGCTGTTGACAGCTATCACGATATTCCTCTATCTGACAGCAGACTCTCAAGGGAGATCTACGAGAAGTCCAATTTCATATACTTCTGTGCCCACGGCTTCTACTACTGGTTCATTCCTCCAGGATATAAGCCTACGGCGGTGGGGGGAGGGTTCTACGTGGCCAACGTGATTGAGATGAACTTCGGTCCTTCGGTAATCTTCGGCTCCTCCTGCGTCACCGGGAAGATAGACGGCATCCAGCCCTACAACGCCATCTCCCAGGCATTCCTTCACAGCGGAATGAACACCTATGTGGGGGCATCTCGCCTCTCCTGGGGGGCTCTAGCCTACAACCCCTTCGATAAGGGGGGAGGTGAGGAGTTCGGCGCCTATCTCGGCCTTCTCTTCTACGGCTACCTGACCGGCTACGTCTACGACAGGGAGGGGGGTCTTCTCCTGGAGGGTGTGGGGGACCTCTCTGTGGGAGAGGCCCTCATGAACGCCAAGAACCTCTACTCCCTGACAACAGATTTCTCCGTGGGGGACACCGACGCAGACACCCTGGAGGAGTTCAACCTCCACGGGGACCCTGCCTTCAACCCCTACGAGCCCAACCACAACGGGTGAAACACCCTAACATCCAAAGTATAACACAAAAAGATTATATAATCACCAGAGCTATTTTCCTCCCATGAAGCCGGTTTTCTCCTG
>NJDV01000005.1 GCA_002254765.1 Thermoplasmatales archaeon ex4484_36
GAGATGATGGCGGTAAACCTCCCTGTGGAGAGACCTCAGATCTCCGATATCAACATAACACTGCTGAAAGGAATGAGGCCAGTAGCCTATTATTCCGTTCCCGCAACAAAGACCATCTACATCTCCTCTCCCCAGATCACTGTGGAGAATCTTACAATACCCTCACGGGCCGAGTATGCTCTCTCATTGGAGGTGTATAACGACGGGGATGAGCCTTTGGAGAAGGGCTCTCTGGTGGTCAAGGCCCTTTTCGTTGAGAACTCGATACCCTCTGAACTGAAGATCGCTATCAACAATGCCACATTGAACCCCTATGAGGGCTGGAATGTGACGCTTGTACACCAGGGTTCGAGGGATTCCACCCTCACCGTGAATATAGAGCTCCTCTACAGAGGTATAACGGTGGATGAGATAACTCTCTAGAGGTCCTTCGTTCTGAGCCAGAGCTTATAGGCCGCCTCCACTGCGTTCTTTGCTCTCTCGATTCTCTCCTCAGCCTGAAGGCGTGTCATCCCGTGTTATCCCAAGTCCAACGGGCTTTCCCTCCTCCAGAGAGATGTCTAAGATCCTTCTCGATGCCTGTTGCATCACAACCTCGTCGTGGGAAGTATCTCCCTCAATCACAGCCCCCAGGACCACTGCGCCGTCTACATCGTCCCTTCTCAATAGCTTCTTCAAGGCGAAGGGGATGTCATAGACCCCGGGGACCTTGACCACATGGGTTACCTTCATCTTCAGGAACTCCGCATGGCTTTTGGCTCTCTCCAACATCATCATGGTTATGTCATAGTTGAACTCGGACACAACAATTCCCAGTTTCATTTTATCCATAGCATCACCTCCTTCAATATCTTCCTCCTATAGGGCCCGCATCGGGGCCCCCTTCCCTCAAGCCTTTTCCGGCGCCCCTAGTGAGCTCCTCAGGCCTGAAGAGCATAAAGTAAGCATTGAGGGCGTGCTCCTTGACCCTCTTCACCGTGAGCTCGTAGAGGGACCTCTCATCGGAGACCTCGTCCTCATGGACAAAGACCTCTATAATGGGCTTCTCCGCCATCAGAGAGGCCCATATGAGTCCCAAGGAGGCCTCATGGGCGCAGGTCTTATCTATGGGCTTGGGGCCCGGCATTCCAAGGGCCATCACCAGCTCGCACCCCTCTTTCGTGAGCAGCAATTTTGCTGCAAGGGGGAGGTCCTTGACCCCCGGAACTGTCCTTCTTATAACAGCGATGGAGCCGCTTAGTGCCTTCAGTTCTCGCACTGCGATATCCCCCATATTAACCCTTGCGAAGGTAGTGTCGACCACTCCCACCCTTATCATTTGTCCTCCTCCCTCTTCCTGTAGAGGCTGTTCTCAAGAAAGCGGTTCACAACCTTCTCTATGACTTTCCTTGTACCTGCTATATCTGAGGTGTCCCTCCCTAGGCGCACCACTTCTACCTCTAACCCCCTTCTTTTGAGCTCTTCTTTCAGGTGCTCCTCGTCCCACCTCTGATCGAAGCCGAGAGCTATTACATCGGGCCTTTTCTCCTCCACTATCCTGAACATATCGTCCTCATATCCAAGACAGGCTTCGTCAACGGGTTTCAAAGAGGAGATTATCTTCACTCGGGCCTCCTCCGGGAGTATTGGGGGATGTTTCTCTCGGGAGGCTACAGAATCTCTGGTGACCACTACAATCAGCTCGTCCCCCAGCTTCTTTGCCTCCTCAAGGAAGTATATGTGCCCGGGGTGGATGATATCAAAAACACCCGTAGCCATAACTGTTCTTTTACCCCTCTTCATTCTCTATCCTCCACACTGTGAGAAGTTCATCACCTGTGAAAAGGGGGGTGTCCAGCTCTTCGGCGATCTCTTTTACCTCTTCCAGCGGCCTTGCACCTCCTCCCTCCCCCAGCATCTCGCATATGGCCGCAGAAGGGGTGAGGCCTGCCATCTGAAGAAGGGCAGTGGAGTACTCGGTATGCCCTCTTCTGTTGTCTAGAAGCCCTTCTCGGGCGTTGAGAAGGTGTACATGCCCGGGGGAGCGGAAGAGCTCTCCAAATCTCTCTTTCGGCTCCAGAATGGCCCTATGAAGAAGCGCTTCCACGAACCTTCCTAGCTCTCTTATTGTAAGGGCCCTGTCAGTGTCGGTGATCCCTGTAAAGGTCTTTCTGTGGTTGACCGTCAGAGAGAAGGAGGAGCGCTCGTCGTAGGGGATGTCGTCGGCCTCTGTGTACTTAAGAAGCTTGAAGATGCTGGAGGCCTCCTTCAGGATATCCGTCATAAAAGGGAGTTCAAGCGCCTTCCAGGCCCCGGGGGGCAGGGTGACGCAAATAAGCCCACCTGCCTCCCCCCTCATTAACCTAACCTGTTCTTTTCCTACAGCTTGAGATAGGAAGACCATGTCCGCCTCCCCCTCCCTCTCATCCGAATCGTAAATGAAGATTGGGTGTCCTCTCTCAAGTCGTTCCTTGGCCCATTCTATCTTTCCGTCATGTACCTCTTTGCTTTGCTGTGTTCTCATAGTATCGGGAGGAACATGAGCACCGATATAAAAGAATTGGTTCTTAACAAATTTCTTTGTTAATTTACTGCTTCCTACGCCTCTTCTCGTCATCGTCCTTCTTTTCAGGGGGGCGGGTCACCACCTCCTTGGCGTGAAGTCCTCCTTCGGCTCGTCTCCTCTCCGCACCCTCCACGTCCTCAATCTCAAAGATGCTCTTCAGCTCAAGGCCCCTCTCCAAGTATTTCATGGCTTCTTCCATCTTCCCCTCCTTCTGCAGTATCCTTCCTATGGAATATAGAGAAGGATAATAGTTTTCGTCTGCTTCCAGAGCCCTTTTGTATAGCCTCTTAGCCTCCTTCAGGTCCCCCCTAACTTCTTTTATAAAACCTAAATTGTTCCATATCTGCGGAACAGATGGAGCCATCTTAACTGCGTTGAGAAGGAGCTCCTCAGCCTCCTCAAAGTTACCCATCTTGATTAGAACAACGGAGAGATCGAACATTACATCCCAGCTCCCGGGGGAGAGCTTAAGGAGCTCTCTGTACTCCTCCGCAGAACGGTCCAGCCGCCCCATCTCCCTTGAGATAAAGGCCATGGCCGAAAGAGCCCTGTTCTCACCCGGTTCCCTTCTCCACACCTCCCTGAAGAATATGTACGCCCGGGGAAACTGCATGAAATCAATGTAGCCTATCCCTGCATTCATAAGTGCGGAGGTATGATCAGCTGGAGGGCTCTCAATGAGAGGAAGGATGACCAGGGCGTCAACGTTCCCCCCGTTCATGCTTCTGGCCCTCAGAAGGAGTTCCTTAGCCTCTCCAAGCTCACCTTTGAGAAAGCGCAGAGCACCAAGGGCTCCCAGGCTTTCGTCAAGCTCATCATCATACTGAAGAGACCTTTCAAAGAGTTCTATGGCCCCCATTTCGTCCCCCTCATCCATGAGGGCCAGAGCCTCCTGGGCAAGGTGAACAGCCTTCAGTTCCCTTGAATACTCCTCTTCGTCCATGTTATCACAATCTTCCAGAGGGTAAAAATACTTTTTGGAACGCTCAGAACGCTCTTCTGTAGGTGTATCTGGGTGGGATCTCAGCCACATCGGAGAATATCCCGTCAGAGATTACGGTGAGGGACCTCTTCACCGGGATCTTCACGTCAATGACCTTGGTTCTGCCCTGCCTCCCGAAGGAAATCACCCGGGAGTCTATAAGGCCCAGGAGAGTGAGCTCAGATATGAATTCCGAGACCCTCCGAGAGGTCAGCACTCTCATCCCGGCCCTTTCAGCGTAAAAGCGGTAGTTGTCGTACACCTCTCCTGATGTTATCCTTCTGTCCCCTCCGAACCTTTTCATCTGAAGGATGGTGAAGAGAACGAGTTTTGGCTGGTTGGGAAGGGTCCTTATGACCTCTCCCACCCTATCCTCCTCTATGCGGCTCTGGGCCCTTCTGACGTGGTCCTCAGTGACCTTCTCCTCACCCTCTCTCTCGGCTATCTCCCCTGCTACCTTAAGAAGTTCGAGAGCCCTCCTTGCATCGCCAAACTCCTGGGCCGCTATGGCAGCACACAGGGGAATCACCCCCTCTTCCAGCACCCCCGGGTAGAAGCCCATCTCAGCCCTCTGGTTCAGGATGTCCCTGAGCTGATGGGCGTTGTAGGGTGGAAAGACCAGCTCCTCCCCTCCCAGGCTGCTCTTTACCCTGCCATCGAGCATGTCTGTGAACTTCAGGTCATTGGATATCCCAACCAGGGAGAGCCTGGAGTGCTTAAGGTCGCTATTTATCCTTGTCAAGGTGTAGAGGACGTCGTCACCGGACTTCGCAACGAGCCTGTCTACCTCATCGAGCACCACAACGGTGACCCCCCCCTCTCGGTCAAGCCTTTCAAGGAGCTTGCCATAGAGGGTGTCAGGGGACCACCCTGAGATGGGCACCCTCTCGTTCCAGTCCCTTGCGAAATGGTTCGCGAGGTGTGCAAGAAGCCTGTAGCCCGTGTCGACCTGCTGGCAGTTTATGTAGATGTAATGGACCCCCCTTCTGAGCTCCTTCATAAGGTCTTCACCGAGAAGCTCATCATATCCCACGACCCCTGAGGCCTCCTCCATTATCCCGGTTGTGCTGTCCCCCAGCTTCCTATTCAGCTCCAGAAAGGCCCTTATGTAGCGTGATGTGAGGTCACTAGCCCTGCTGGTGAGTGCCCTTCCTATGAAGTTGGCGGAGGCCGTCTTTCCAGTACCAGGTTTTCCGTAGATGAGGAGATTCGTTGGGGTCTCTCCCCTCAAGGCTGGCGCAAGGATGGAGGCCACAAGGGAGATTTCCCTCTGCCTGTGAGGCAGGTAGTCCGGCACATATGACGACCTTAAGACCTCCCTGTTCTTGAATATGCGGGATGGAGCTTCAAAGGCTTCAAAGATGTTCTTGACTGTGTCAAATGGATTCATTCTCCACATGTCCCCCTTCCACTAGATATACTACAGACTCATCAGTTAAATAGAGATTTACCCCTTCACCCCCCTTGCGTCCCCAACCTGCTGAACCATAAGGTAGGGGGGTATTTATCATTTTCTTCCAAACCGGGAAAATTGTTGTCTTTACCCACTTTTTCGGCCATCTGGCTCAAAAATGCTTCCTGCCAGTGTCCAGGGTTGGAAAGGATTTATATTCTGCCATCCCTTCAAAAGAGCATACGGCGAAATGTAAACCGCAAAGAGGTTGCGGATAATGACAAAAAATCACGGGAAACGCGGCAGGAAGGGGGGACGCGGTTTCAGCCCCCTCCTCGAGGACAGATTTCGGATTGTGAAGAGTGAAGTGAAGAGGCGATCGAGAGAGGAGGGAATCAGAGAGAGGGCGGAGGTCCTTAGGGTGGAGGAGTGGAAAAAATACATAGAGAAGTATAACCCCCCTCTCCTCATGGAGGCGCTTGACAAGGTAGAGGAGAAAAGAAGACTCAAAAGCGCTGGTGTTGTAGTGCCGGAGACATACCTCGTTCTCTCCGACCCCGCCGAAGTGGAAAGGGCTGAGGGGTGGAGGCACCTTCTTCCCAAAAGGGGTTTCGTTGTGAAGCCTTCAAGGGGTCACGCGGGTTCGGGAGTCCTTCTCGTGAGAAGGATTGTTGGAAGGAGGTTTATAGGGGAGGCTGGAGACTATCTTGATATTGAGGATATAAAGAACTACGCAAAGGAAATTATATCAGGTAAATATAGCAGGGGCAGGCCTGATCAGGCCATCTTCGAAGAGTTGCTCCGCCTATCGGCAGAGCTTAGGGAGCTGGCCACCATAGGCCTTCCCGACATAAGGGTTATCTCTTTTCGGGGGTTTCCCGTTATGGCCATGATAAGGCTGCCCACAGCCCTCTCCCGGGGGAGGGCCAACGTTCATAAGGGGGCAATAGCCGCTGGAATCTCCATAAGCAGAGGTTTGATTGTAGGGGCAGTTCTCAAGAGGGAGAGGATCGAAAGACACCCCGATACGGGAGTTACCTTGGTGGGAAGGAGGATCCCCCACTGGAAGGGGATTCTTCAAATGGCTGTGAGGGCACAGGAGGCCTCTGGGCTGGGCTACGCAGGGGTAGATGTGACCCTCTCGAGGCAGAAGGGGGTGGTGGTGATAGAAGTAAACCGAAGACCTGGCCTTGAGATACAGAACGCCAATTTCGCTGGACTTAAAAGAAGGCTTAAGGTGGTGGAGAGTTGGTATGAGGAGGGCGGCGGTGAGCTAACCCCCGAGGAGAGGGTGAATATGGCCCGCGAATGGGACAAAGAGAGATGGAGGTTAACAAAATGAGATGTCTCATACTTTTTCTGGTATTCCTGATGGTGTCCGCGACATCCCCCGAGGTAACCTCCATAGCTGACCATATAGAGGACCCCGCCCCACCTGCCTCCCTAGGAGGAGTCTGGGATGACTCCCCGTCTGGCGGCCTCTACGGCATTATATCCTATGATGATGTGGTGGTTGTTTACAACGTAAATTCGGAGGTTTCCTGCGCTATAATGGAGAACTTCACCCGTAGAAGGGGGATTCCCCCAGATAGGGTTGTAGGGGTAGACGTCCCCGAGAGAGAGTCAATAGATAGGGACACTTTCAACACCCTGAGAACCCAGGTGGAGAGTGCACTTCAGGATAGGAAACTAACGCAGAAGATAAATTATATCGTGACTACCAAAGGTGTCCCGCTGAGAGTATGGGGTCCCGGGTCTTCGGGAAGCGCTTCTGTGGATTCAGAACTAGCCCTAATACTTGGCCCATATGCTGGGTACATCGGTGGGGCTTACTGGATCCAAAACCCCTATTACGGGGAGAACGAGAGGTTCAGCAGAGAGAAGTATGGATTTTATCTCGTCACACGTCTGACGGGATATAACCTCTCCGACACCCTCTCCCTTATTGAGAGAGCAGAAAGAAGCGGAGGAAAGAGAGGAATCTTCCTTCTAGACGTTGATCCAGGAAAGGGGGGTGGATACGCTGCCGGGAACCGCTGGCTCAGGGACGCCAACTCAACTTTAAGGTCAATGGGCTTTGAAACCTACCTAGATGAAACCACCACGTTCATAACAGATTTTGAAAACTGTTCTGGCTACGCAAGCTGGGGTTCCAACGATGGCCATTATTCCACAACATGGAACAAAAATCAGGGATTTGAGGAAGGACTGAACCACTGGGAATTCGCTGGGGAGGGAGAGGTTATGTTGAATACATCTTATCCTTATCGTGGAGGGAGATGCCTTGAGGTGAAGAAAAACACCACGGGAGACTTCATTATCGCCCAGAACGTCTCTGTGAGGGGTTCCATAGCCTATTATATTTCGGGCCACGTGAATATGACCGGCGGTGTGGTCCACTTCACCGCCGAGGTGTTCACATCCTCTGGTGCACTTCTATTGAGGGAGAAGGGAGGTACAGTGAGTGGTTTCACATCCGGCTGGGCACTCCTCAGACAACTCCCTTTAAAACCCCTTCCACCCACCGCTTCTAAATTGAGAATTGTTATAAACATCAGCGGGAAGGGGGAGTTCTATTTTGACGAGATAAGACTTCTTGAGGTCAAACCTCATAACACCTGGATCCCCGGGGCAATCGCTGAGACCTATGTCTCCTCCTCAGGTAGAACATTCACATGGCCGCCCTACTATGGCCAGTCGGCAATTGCTGACCTGATAAGAGAGGGTGTCAGTGGGGTGAAGGGCTACGTCTATGAGCCCTATCTCTCTGCAATGGCGGAGCCGGACATACTCTTTCCAAGATACGTATCTGGATATACCATGGGCGAGTCGTATTATATGGCATCTCCCTTCCTCTCCTGGAGGGGCGTTGTTGTGGGAGACCCGAAGATGTGTCCCTATGGCCTTCAGGCGGAGATAACCTCTTCCACGGTTCTGAAGGAAGTGGTGAACCCGGGGGAGGAGGTGAGAATAGCAGTGAATGTGACAAACATCGGATTCGGAGACATTCGGGACCTTCCCCTCACTCTCCATCTTGAGGAAGCTGGACTCCCGGATCTTAATGCTGTTATTAATATCTCCCAGGGTCAGCAGGTTGTAGTATGGTTTAACTTCTCAGCGCCCACGCCCGGAACATACAGGGTGAGGCTTGTATTGAACGAGGAGGAAACCATACCCTTCATGAGCTCAAGCGGGGCCGAGGCGGAGGTCACCTTCAGAGTGAACTCTCTTCCCGAAGTCCTCTGGATGAGCTCCTCATCACCCTACGTGAGAAGAGGCTGCAACGTCCTTCTATCGGCGGAGGTGAGGGATGTAGATGACGGGCTGCTGCCCCTCACTTTCAGTTCTTGGATCATTGGCCCGGGGGGCGTGAACGCCACCCTGGAGATGTCCCTTGAGAACTCCACGCTCTCGGCCACATTCACACCGCCCCTCTCATGGGACATAGGCTTCGCCTCTCTTCACCTTGTGGTCAGGGACCCCTGGGGAGGCTGTGTTCACGACACTCTGAACGATGCCTTTTTCGTCCTGAATAATCCGCCTGGTGTCAGCAACATATCCTGGACCACAGAGGTCCGTAGGGGCTCGCTCTTCACCCTCAATCTCACTTTAAACGACCCTGACACCCCCGCTCACATGCTTGAGGTATCCTCTTACCTTGAAAGGAACGAAGAGAGGGTGGAACTTGAAGAGAGAAGGGAGGGGGGAGAAGTCACCTTCACCTCCCTGATTCCAGCGAGCATCAAGACTGGCCTCTACGACATTCACCTCATACTGGAGGACGGCATAAACTCTACAGAGCTCCTCTACCCTAAGGCGGTTGATGTGCTCAACTCCCCCCCTTCCATTAAGCTTCTCTCCTCCCCTCCCAATGTTCTAGTGAGGGGTGAAGTGGTAAAGCTTGATGTCTTAGGGGAAGACCTGGAGGACCCGAAAGGGCTTCTTGAGCTTCGGATGGAGGTTGGGGAAGGGGTGGAGGTCTCGGCAGAAAGGCCACTGCCAGGAAGGTGGGAAGTGAGTCTTGAAGCGATCAGAAATGCTCCGCTAGGACCCACCGAGCTGACCATCTGGGTGGAGGACAGCGAAGGAGGAAGCTCTTTTCCCCTGATTCTAACTTTTGAATTGATAAACGCTCCCCCGGAAGTCAGGATAATATCCTTCGAACTCACCTCCCCGGGAAACAAGGGGGACCTCCTGAGCACACTGAATGCAGTCATAGAGGCGACGGACCCTGACAGCGGGGAGGGGGTGGAGCTCATCCTCAACTTTACAGGGGAGAGCCCCTTCACTGTAAATCTTGGAAGGGTAAATGGTAGGGCCCACTTCAAAATGATTATATGGGGGAACCTGACCCCCGGTGGGTGGATGATGAGGGCAACTGTTGTGGACAGCGACGGAGGGGTGAACTCCACCGAGTGGATCACCTTCGTGGTGGTGAACTCCCCTCCTCAAATCCTCTCTGCTGAGGCTATAGCAAGCGATGAAGGGGCCAGCCTGACCCTCCACATTGTTGACCCTGACCTTCCTCCAGGGCACTCTCTCACCCTCCAGGTCCTCTCCGGGGAAAAACTCATCTTCGAAGGACTCGTTGGGATGGGCGAGGTTACAGTTGAACTCAATTTATCCTCCCCTGTTGAGTCCCTGACCCTGAACGTGAGTGACGGATACTCTTATAGCACCCTCACTATACCGGTCATTCGGCCCGCCGAGAACGCCACTTTAGAGGGCAGAGAGGAGGGTGGGGGGGTTCTTCCCGTTGCCCTGGCCCTCGCTGGGGCCGCCTCGGGTGTGCTCATCGCCGCCTACATCTATCGACAAAAGAGAAGGGGGAGCGTTCAAAGATGAACTTCAGGACGGAAAGGTTCAGGCCTTCGCTGACACTGCCTCCAGCACGCTGCTGAAATACGTAAGGGCCTTCCCCACAATAGAAGCCCTCCATCCCTTCTACAGGGAGCTTATAGACCTAGGGGTTGACGTAGACCGGCTGAAGGTCTCCCTGGGGAGAATCCAAGGTATAGCCTCCACGGTGTCCGAGATAGGGAGGGGGAAAGTGAAAGAGATCATGAAAATGAGGTCGCAGGAGGAGATGATGAGAGCCCAGAGAGAAGCCTTAGGAAGAATGGTTTCCGCTGTGAAGAGGGCGAGAGACCCCCTAATGGTCCTCTCTGAGGCGCGGGAGTTCATGCGCAGACTCCCCGAAATAGACCCCAAGACCCCTACTGTCATCATTGCAGGCTACCCCAACGTGGGCAAGTCTAGCCTCACCTCTGCTCTCTCCACTGCAAAGCCAGAGATCTCAACCTACCCCTTCACCACTAAGGGGGTTAGCGTAGGGGTGCTCGAGATGGGCGGAAGGAGGGTACAGGTGGTGGATACACCGGGGATGCTGGACAGGGAGCCAGCGGAGAGGAACGAGATAGAAAGGAAGGCCTCCTCGGCGCTGAGGAACCTCCCTGGAGTAGTACTCTTTCTGGTGGATCCCACCGAGACCTGCGGCTACCCGATAGAAATGCAGCTCTCCCTTCTTCAGAAGCTCTCCGAGGAGTTCCCCCAGATGCGCTTCTTCGTTGTTTTCACAAAAAGCGACATGGAGGAGTGGACCCTCCCTAATGTCAAAGAGGTGAAGGTGGATGAGGAAAGGATAGCAGGGTGGGGGGTTGTCTCCTCAACGACACGGGAGGGAATAGAGGAGCTGAAGAGGGCCCTATCGGCCCTTCTCCTTGATGAGCCGTAGCGCCTCGGAGAAGACCCCCATGAGAGAGAAGAACTCCCAGGATGTGGGGGAGGCCCGGGCGATGATTCTTCTAAAGTGGACCTTAGCACTTCCCTTCCTCGCTGGGTTGATGGGTAGAACATCTGCGAGCTCCGAAAACTGCCTTATGAGGGCCTCTTTTTCGTAACCTGTGATTTTCCTTGGGACCCTCCAAGGCCTTCCAGATAGGGTGGCGAGGTGGAGCTCGTAGAGAATTATGGATGCGGCGTGGGAGATGCTCAAGGTGGGGTAGGAGGGATTGGCGGGGATAGTGACCATAAGGTCCATCATAGAGATTTCCTCTCTGCTGAGGCCCTTATCCTCCCTTCCGAAAACGATTCCCACACTTCCTTCAACACCCAGGGCCCACCTTCCTAGCTCCCGGGGGGTCAATGGGATTCTCTCGTGTTTCTTTTGAGAGAACCAGCTGACGGCGGAGGTCCCAACAAGGAAGTCCAGCTCACTTTTGAGCTCCTTAAGGTGCGTCACTCTTTTCATCTCATCAAGAAGCCACACCCCGTGCATGGCCCTAGAGATGGCCTCATCTGTGAGCTCCCCGGGACCCCCCACCATATACATCCCCCGCACCCCGAAGTTGTAGGAGAGGCGGGCCAGGTATCCTATGTTACCCTGATAGAGTGGCTCCACAAGGACAACGTAAACATCAGCCATGGAGAAGTAAAAAAGGTGAAAAGTATAAGAAAACTGCCCCCCTCCCGACAGAGGCTCCACGAGAACCTCCCTCTGAAGGCTTGCCAGCAATGTTTTTAAAGTTCCACCCCGCCCCCTCCACGTGTGATGCCGTCGCAAAGAATATCTATCATTATCCGATTTTACCCACATGCTTTTGAGATTCCTTGGAACAGGTTCTGCTTTTACTCCGGGGAGGATGTTCTCCTCGGTTCTTTTGAATGACCGCGTTCTCATAGATCCGTCCCCCACATCCCCGGTGGCGCTGAAGTATCTGGGGATTCCCCCCGGGGCGATCCACACCGTTCTAGTGACCCATATGCACGGGGACCACTTTATGGGACTCCCATTCCTTCTTCTACACTGGCACTATCGCGACCCCCCAGAGAGGTCGATTGAGATATACACCCCGGTGGGAGGTGAGAAGGCCATATTAAAAGCGGCAGAGCTCTCCTACCCCAACCTCATTGAGAAGGTGGACTTAAAGAGGATATGGAGAGTCCGTGAGGTGTCCCCCGGGAAAAAGTTCACAACGGGAAGCGGGATGAAGGTGGAGGTCTTTGAGATGGACCACGCCTCCATTCCTGCCCAGGGCTGCCTGATGGAGCTTGATGGGCTAACTGTGGGGGTCACAGGGGATACTGACCTCTGCCCCGGACTTGAAGATATGGCAGAGAGGTCCGACATACTCATCACGGAGCTCTCCTCCTGGGAGAGGGACATTCCATCACACCTCTCCAGATCAAAACTTGAGGCACTCACCCCCCACCTTAGGGGAATCAAACACCTATTCCTCACACATACTGAAGATATCCCGGCGCAATCGGTAAAAGAACATCTAAGATTATACATCCCCGGGGAGGTCTACGTTCCCAATGACTTGAGTACTTACGTTATAGAATAGTAGAATGAGAAAATGAGAGGTGACCCCAAAGTGAAGTACTGTCCTCGGTGCGGAAGCAAACTCGGGTTCTTTAGCAAACCTGTTAAATGTGAGATATGTGGGAGAGCCTTTTGCATGGCGTGTTCTGAGTTCCGGGTGAACACCATAGAGAGGGGTAGAGACGTTTACCACAACGTCTGCTCTTCGGAGTGTCTCCTTGAGCTTTATAGAAGGTACCTCCAGAGTATAGAGCAGGATAAGGAGCTCATACTCTTGAATGGAAGTAATACAAGTATCATGCTTTACGATGATGTTATCAGAACTTGTTCCTATATATGGTGCAATAAGGGAGGACCTCAAAAGGAGAGGAGTGAGGTTTAAAGAGGAGTTCGAAAGCATCGTATAGACCCCCCTCTTCCTGCAAGGCAGATGAGAACCACTGCCCTTCCATACACCACCATGTTGACTCAGAAAAAGGGTGCAAACACCAGAGCAACGATGGACATCAACTTTATCAGGATGTTGAGGGAGGGACCAGAGGTGTCTTTGAAGGGGTCTCCCACGGTATCTCCGAGGACAAAACCACTCACTATTGCCCCGGCGAGAAGCCCTCCGAGGGCCTCTGGTCCCAGCAAGAAGCCTACCACTACGGGGGAGAGGATGGCTGTCAGCGACGGGACGATCATCTCCTTCAAGGCAGCGTGTGTAGAAATCTCCACGCAGCGGGCGTAATCGGGTTTGGCTTTTCCAGACATGAGTCCGCGGATTGTCTTGAACTGTCTGCGAACCTCTTCTACCATAGCCATAGCGGTCTTGCCCACCGCCTGCATGGTCATGGACGAGAAAAGGAAGGGCAGAAGCCCGCCGATGAAGAGCCCTACTATGACGTCAGGCCTGCTCAAAGAGAAGGAGGCTATACTAAGATGCGCCGCAGCGGTGTATGTGGTGAAGAGGGCTAGCGCTGTCAGTGCTGCTGAGCCTATGGCGAAGCCCTTGCCAATGGCGGCTGTGGTGTTCCCCACGGCATCCAAGGCCTCTGCCCTCTCCCTAGTCCTCTTCCCCAGGCCCGCCATCTCGGCAAGCCCTGCCGCGTTGTCCGCCACTGGCCCGTAGGAGTCTGTGGCTAGAGTCACACCGAGCGTTGACAGCATACCGACCGCCGCAAGGGCAATACCGTAGAGCCCGGCGAAGTGGTATGCTATGAGAATGGTGACGGAGACGGTAATCACGGGTATGGCTGGTGAGAGCATCCCCAGAGCTAGCCCCTCTATTATGTTCGTGGCGGCTCCGGTCTTAGAGGACTCAGCCAATTTTCTCGTGGGTCTGTATTTGTCGGAGGTGTAGTACTCTGTGGTGAGACCGATGACTATCCCCGAGAGAAGCCCGGCAAGGACCCCCCAGTAGAGCCCGATGTAGGCGGCCCCCATAAGTTTGTATATAATAATGAAGGCGGCAATGGCGAATATCACGGAGGCGCCGAACATCCCCCTGTTGAGCTCCGCATGCGGGTCCTCACCGCTGCCCTTGCCCACAAGGAAGATTCCGACAAGTGAGGACATAATCCCTAGGGTGGCAAGGAGCATGGGGAGTGTGGCCGCAAGCCCCAATTTTCCGCCGAAGGAGGGGTCGCTACCTGCGATCACCACCCCCATGATGCCGATGGCGATGGAGGCTATAATGGAGTCGACGTAGGATTCAAAGAGGTCAGCTCCCATGCCTGCTACATCCCCCACATTGTCGCCCACGTTGTCCGCTATGACAGCGGGATTGCGTGGATCGTCCTCGGGGATGCCCTTCTCCACCTTTCCCACAAGGTCCGCCCCCACATCCGCAGACTTTGTATATATCCCCCCGCCCACCCTGGCGAAGAGGGCAATGGAAGAGGCGCCGAAGCCGAAGGAGAAAAGGACATCGGGACTCCTTAAAACGTAGTATACTATTGCAAGGCCCATAAGCCCAAGGCTCACCACCGATAGGCCCATGACTGCGCCGGAGGAGAAGGCAATCTTAAGTCCCTCCCTCATGTCGTCCTTCACTGTCCACACTGTCCTTGAGGAGGAGCTGGTGGCGGTTCTCATCCCTATGTTTCCGGCAAGGGCAGAGAGGAAGGCTCCGAAGAGGAAAACCGCTCCAGAAACCCTGCTGAAGAAATCGGACAAAAATCCGAGGGCAGTGAGAATAGCCGCGACCACAATAGCGTACACCACAATAACCTTGTATTCCCCCTTCAGGAACGCCATGGCGCCCTCCTTGATGGCGGAGGCGATTTCGTTCACTTTCTCGGACTCTACCTCTATAGATATTATGGACCTGAAGATAAGGGCTGCTGCGACAAGCCCAAGAAGAGATACACCCATGGTTACATATATGTAGCTTAGCTTCTCCTCTCCGCTCTCTACCATCACGTCAGTGTTGAACTCCCCCATCCCCTCTGTCACCGCAACAACGGTGAAGGAGAGGGTCTCTCCCCCCTTCTCCCCCAGGTATTTGACGGTGATGTATATCTCGACTTTGGAAGACTCTGGGATGGTGAAAGTGGTCACCCTGCCCAAGTCCTCCCCGTTCACCACAACTTTCTTGAGTTCCACCACCCATCTGTCAGGCGGGGGGTTCGAATAACTTTTCCCGCCATTTACGATGAAATCTGTGGTGAAGAGATCCAATATTCGTATCTCTCGGTCGTCGTCCACGTTCACTAAGGTGATCTTCACCTCTACCTCCTCCCCGCTCTCCACAAAGTACTTCTCATGCTCGGATTCCATCCTCTTCAGGGCTAAAGCGCCTGAGGAGCCTCCAACAAGCAGAATGAGCGCTGAAAAAAAGGCCGCTGTGAGCAGAAAACCTCTGTGTCTCGAACCCATGGTATCACCTTCTCCAGGAGGTGCGAGGGAGTGAGAGAACTGAGATATTAAAATATTTTTATAGGGTGGGTGAATGCAGAAGCATGGGCAAAAGAAGGGCGCTCTTTCTCGTCGTGGAGGGTATAGACGGTTCAGGAAAGGCCACCCAGGCCTCCCTTCTAGCCAACTGGCTCACGAAGGAGGGTCTTAAGGTAGAGACTTTTGAGCTCCCCGGGGAGAGCCCGGCGGGGGGCCTCATAAAGAGATGCCTGAGGGGCGAGGAACCCCTCCCATCCCCGGAGGAGTTCGCCCTCCTCTACGCCTCTGACCGCTTCCACCACCTCCCGATGCTCCTTAATGCACTTAGTGAGTCGGATGTAGTTATTTTCGACCGCTACACCGCTTCCAACATGGCCTACCAAGGGGCTAGGGTCCCTCCTGAGAGGCGGGAGGCTTTCCTAAAGTGGCTGAAGGATGTGGAGGACCCCTTACCCAGGCCGGACCTCATCTTCTTTCTGGACGTTGAGCCTGAGGCAGCAAGAGAGCTTGTGGAGAAGAGAGGGTGGCTTGACAGAAATGAGGAGTGGCTTGACTATCAGAAGGAGGTCCACTCCCTCTACGTGAAGCTCTCAGATGGGGAGGGATGGGTAAGGGTGATGTGCACAGAGGGGGGAGTGGTCCTTCCCCCCGAGAGGATACACATTATCCTCAAGGGGATTCTCCTTGAGCGCTTTCCCCACCTTCTCTCCCGCTGCGAATGAGCTCTATCCTTCCCCCCAGGCTTGCCACCCATTCCTCGATCTCCTTCATGACCCTCCTTGGAGCTGCCACCCTTATGTCGGGGTCAGATGAGGCCACCTGAAGTATTGCCGTCTTCGCTGAGAGCCACCTGAAGAGCTCCTCTGCCTCCAACCCTTGAGGGAGGATTATCCTGTATTCCCACTCCCACGGCATCCACCTCTTCATCTCCTCAATGAGCCTCTCGAGACCCTCCCTTTCTTTAGCGGAGACAGCTGCTGTAGAACATACAAGCCCCCTGGAAGAGAGCATGAGTTCTTCGAGGAGTTCCTCAGCCCCCTCCCGGGCCACATCTATCTTGTTACCTACGAGGATCACTCTTCCTTTAAGGCCTCCCTCTCTTATCACCTTAAGGGAGGCGTCGAACTTCCTCCTCACCTCCCCCTCCTCTTCAGAGATGTCAAGGACCAGAAGAACAAGGTCTGCCGTGTAGATGTCATCCAGGGTGGGTTTGAAGGCCTCTATCAGGTAGGGTGGGAGACCTTCGATGAATCCCACCGTGTCGGCGAGGGTCACATGCGGTATCTTCTTCACAGCTCTCACCCTGGAGAGAAGGGTGGTGAAGAGCCTCTGTTCCACAGGGGCGTCCTCGTCCGTCAAAGCGTTGAAGAGGGATGTCTTGCCAGCGTTGGTGTAACCTGCCGTGGAGACCAGGTATATTCCCTTCCTCCTTCTCATCTCCCTCTCGAGCCTTCTTCTTTCCTCTATGGCCTTCAACTCCCTCCTGAGCCTGGCCATCCTCCTGCGTGCCCTCCTCACGTAATAGTCGATCCTATACTCCCCGCCCGCCAAAAAGCCGGGGTGCTCTTTTAGCTTGCCCCTGTGAACGTACTCCTTCAGTATGGGCAGTTCGTAGGTAAGCTCCATCATCTCTACTTGCAGGGAGGCCTCCCTGCTGCCCACCCTTTCCCTGAAGATCTCCAGAATAAGTTTGATCTTGTCGTACACCTCCCCTCCTAGTACCTCGGAGAGGTTGAAGAATTGATTTGGCTTCAGCACCCCGTTCACCACCACCATCTCAGCCCCCACCCTCTCTTTGAGCTCTGCCGCCTCCTTCAGCTTTCCGCTGCCCAGATAGGTACTGGTATCAGGCTTTTGCCTTCGCTGAAGTAGTGTTGCTACCGGGGTGATCCCCGCCGTTTCCATGAGCTCTAGCACCTCACCTACCCTCGGGGTGGTGGTTAGAAGAAGTGCGCGCTTTGAGCTGTCATCATCTGTCATCAAGGTCTACTTAGGTAAGGAGAGTAATCTACTTTGCGGAAATGCTTATCGGTGGTGCGGGGCCCAATATCCTTATATAGAAGTTCTGAGATGGGAAGCACAGATGACCCACGCGGATGTAGAAAGTTCGGTAGAGGATATCCT
>NJDV01000092.1 GCA_002254765.1 Thermoplasmatales archaeon ex4484_36
CGATTGTAGGTGGGAACGCCACTACATATAATGACACGGGACTTAGGAACGGTCAGAGGTATTATTATCGGGTGAGTGCGTTGAACGGAGTGGGGGAGAGTGAGCTGTCGGAGGAGGTGAGTGCAACACCACTGGGTATGCCAACTGCGCCGCAAAATTTGATGGCAAGCGCAGGAGACGGATATGTAATTCTCACATGGGAAGCACCAGCAGATGATGGAGGCTCATCAATTATAAAATACAAGATATATCGTGGGACGAGATCAGGTAATGAGGTTCTTCTCACCACAGTAGGGAACGTTCTTACGTACAACGATACAGGAGTTACGAATGGTCAGATATACTATTACCGAGTGAGTGCGTTGAATGTGGTGGGAGAGGGAGAGTTATCGGAGGAGGTGAGCGCTCTCCCGCAGACCGTTGAAACACCGCAGACTGTTCCATCTGCACCTCGGAATTTGGTAGCGAGGGGAGGAGACGGATATGTAGTTCTTACATGGGAAGCGCCTGCGGATGATGGAGGTTCCCCGATTATAGGGTATAAGATCTATCGTGGTACGAGTCCGGGTAATGAAACTCTTCTCATCATAGTAGGGAACGTTCTTACATACAACGACACGGGGCTTATGAATGGTCAGACTTATTATTACCGAGTGAGTGCGTTGAACGGGGTGGGGGTGGGTGAGTTATCGGAGGAGGTCAGTGCAACACCCCAGAGTGCACCTACTCCGGTAGGTACATCTGCATCGGGAGGGTGGGGTAGTTTGCTCCTTTTGGCAGCTCTTGTGGTGGTCATTGTGGTAATCGTTCTTATTGTACTCTTTGCCAGATGGAGAAAGGGAGAATCAGGAGAGAGTCAGGCCACTTCCATGGAAGAGTAGGGTTATTAAGGTCTGCAACAGGACAGCATCCAGTATTGACTGGAAGGTTTTTAGAATGATGGGAGAGTAGGAGTTTATGTGTTCTCTCCTGTTGTCTTCTTTTCAACATTATGTTCCTGATAGATGTGATTATGGAGGGGGAGAGATTCATGGGTGAGGGGTGTACAGGGATGGGGCGTCTTTATCTGAGGTGGACGTGGAGGAGTACGAGGGGGGGTGTATTATATCAAAGGGAAGGATTGCAACGAGGCGGGGGGAGTTCTCCGAGGTTTTGGAGGTTAAGATATTTCAGAGTGTTGATCGGGGAAATAAGACGGATGGTGAGGGGGAGGGCTCCTGGGGGTGGGGGTCATCGTTGCTGTTATAGCTCCGGGAGTTGTTGTGAGAAGAGGGGTGGGGTTACTGGAGAATCGGAAGGAGTCCTTCTGAAGTCTACAAAGCAGGTATCTCCGCGGGAGTCTTATTTACCTTCAATGTCAGAGATGGGTTCTGTCAACTTAACAGCCTCTGGTCGACACCATCAAACACTGTCCGAACCCAATCCTGCTAATGAAAGCGCTCAAAGAGGACACCTGTCTGAAGGTCAGACTCTCCAGTAGGAGCTCAGCTGCTCTCGGAAGCCCTTCAGGTGGGCGCTGTCACCGCTGTCCATCACGCTCCCGTAGCGATAGGTGGCCTCCTCCCCCCTCCCCACCAAGCTCAGGCAGAGCCCCGCAAAGACCTCCGTGAGCGCTTCAAGGTGGTAGCCCCCCTCTAGCATGAAGGTTATCCGCCCCTCGCACACCCTATCTGCCAGCTCCTTCAGTTGCATGAGAAGCTCCACGTACCCCGGGGAGGAGAGGGAGAGGGATGCCAGGGGGTCCATGTAGTGAGCGTCCACCCCAAGGCTTACCAGGATCTGTTCCGGCCTGAATTGTTTAAGGATTGGAACCACAACATCTTCAAATGTCATCCTGAAGGTACCATCTCCATGGCCTGAGCTCATGGGAAGGTTCACGGTGAACCCTTCCCCCTCCCCGTGCCCCACCTCTGTGAGGGGACCCGTGCCTGGGTAGATTCCCCACTGGTGCGTTGATATGTAGAGCACCGAGGGGTCCTTAAGGAAGATGTCGTGGGTGCCGTTCCCGTGGTGAACGTCAATGTCAACGATTGCCACCCTCCCAGCGCGCCTATCCCTCTGAAGAAGCTTTGCAGCCAGGGCTATGTTGTTGAAGTAGCAGAAACCGCCGTTGTAATCCCACCCCGCGTGGTGCCCGGGGGGCCGAAGGAGTGCCACCGCTGGCTCCTTCTTGTCCCAGCTCCATAGGGCTGCCGTGGCACCCCCGCCAGCGGCGAGGAGAGCGATGTCGTAGGTCTCGGTGTCGTGGAAGGTGTCGGGGTCCATCCAGCGGGGTGAGGAGGAGCTCTTCCTCCCACATCCCTACACTTCTTAGCCCCTCCACTATGCTCAGAAGCCTCTCAGGCCTCTCGGGGTGGTAGCCTGCGTGGCGATGTTCGAGATACCTCTCAGAGTACACCACCTTCATTCCTTAATCACCCCCTCTCTTCCGCACTTGGGGCAGCGGAAGCGGTAAGGGGGTGTATAATCCTCCGGTATCTCTATTTCGTTTCCGCACTTGCAGGTTATGGTGAAGGTGCCCTCTTCTTCTTCCTCCTCCCAGATGATCTCCTCCTCTTCCTCCAATGGAACAAGGTCCCAGATGGGCTTCTCCTCCTCTTCCTCCTCGGGGAGCTCTTCCTCTTCCTCCCAGGCAACCTCTTCCTCTTCCTTCTCCTCCCTCACTCTCCTCACCATGAAGGGGATCTCCTCCTCTTCGTAAGGAACCTCCTCCTCTTCCGGTGCCTCCTCCCTTCCCACCATGAAGGGGGTCTCCTCCTCCAGGTACTCCTCCGTGGCGAAGCCCTTCATGAGGTCCCTCTCGTACGCTGTCATCTCCTCCTCTCGGGGTGCCGTCTCCTCGGCAGTGGGCATGCTCTCAAGCGCCTTGCGGATCCTCTCGAGCTCCTCGGGTGCCTTCTCCTCTTCCTCCTTCTTCCTCTCCCTAGCCCTTCTCACCTCCTCAAGCCTCCTCTCCGCCTCCTCTCTCCTGCGCCTCTTTATGGCCAGGTACTCCCAGACGAGGATTATGGCGAGGAAGGCTATCCCCGCTATCAGAAAGATTCACCTCCTCAAGCGGCCCGTCGTCCGTCACAAGAACTAGCACTTCCACCTCCCCTTTCAGGGTCTCGTTCCCGTCGGGGTGGAGGACCGTCACCTCCGGCGGGTAGAGGTTGAAGAGGTTTATTATTATGGTGTCCTCCCCGGTAAGGTTGGTCCCGTCCCTCACCGAAGCCTTCAGGAAGTAGACGCCATTTCTCAGGCCGGAGAAGTTGTATATGAGTTGGTAGTACCCTTCAGTGAGAACACCCATCCCAAGGTCAAGCCATGTTCCCCCGTCGGAGGACAGGTAGAAGTGCATGGAGGAGGGTATTACGTTGCTGTCCCTGTCTGTTATCTCCGCTCTGAGTATGGTCAGGCCCCCTACGGTGGAGTTGGGGGCCGGACTTACTATTCTCACCCGGGGGGTGTAGACGTTCAGGATGTAGAGGGTGCCGTTCAGATACGCAATGGATGTTGTCCCGTTCACATCTGAGGCGTCAACCCTCAGGGAGTATATTCCATTGGGGAAGTCCCTCGTGTCAAAGACTCCCCTGAAGGTCAAGTTCTCATAGGTGTATGATGTTAGGTTCACCGGGAGCCAGTAGGTCATATTGCTCCCCAGAAACACCGTGACCCCTTCCGGAAGGAAGTTTCCGTCCCTGTCGTATATCTCAAGGACCACGGTCACCTCCCCCGAGAGCTGAATCCCCCCGACGGGATATATTATGTGGACAGTTGGGGGATAGCTGTTGTCTATGGTTATGTTCCCCGGGGTTGTGTACTCATCGCTCAGACCGTACTCGTTTGTCACGTTAGCCCGGAAGAAGTAATCCCCGTCGTCCACGGTGGTTGTGTCAAAGGGGATGGTGTAGAGGTTGGGGTTGAATATGGAGGGAGTGGAACTGGCCCCTATGAAGGTCCAGTTGGTCCCGTCGGGGCTTATGTATACCCTCACCCCGGGGGCCATGAGGACCCCGTCTCTGTTGTAGGCCAGCACTCTTATGTTCACCGTTCCGTGGAGGACCTCTCCTCCGAAGGGATAGTCTATTACCACCTCTGGGGGATGGGGGTTGAAGACCTCTAGGGGCCCTATTGTATCCCTGGCTGTATGCCCGTAGCCGTCCGTTATGTTGGCCATGAAGTACCAGTGGCCGTTTTCAATGCTCCTGGTATTGAGGGGGATCTGATATCTCCCGGAGGAGGTGACAGTCACATTTGCCACCTCCTCCCAGGATATGTTGTCCCTGGAGGCGTGAAGGTGGAGAGTGGCACCTACGATATCGCCATCGGGATCGAAAAGGTCAATCTCAAAGGTGTAGTTCTCCGCCAGTACTTCACCCAGAGCAGGCTTTACGATGTTGACTGTGGGCGGCAGTGGTTCTCTGGAGAAGAGCGTTATGACCGCAGTGTAGTTCCTTATGGAGTTCACGCGAGAGACCTCAATGACGTCGGTTAAGCCGTCACCGTTTATATCCCCCACAGGGAATATCTTCTCCCCGAAACCGCCGTAGTCATAGGGTCCATAGAGGGCGTAGTCGTGGGCAGAGAGAGGAAGGCTCCCTGAGAGGGTTGAGGAGTTGAACCCTAGAACCGCCCCTGGTGAGGTCTATTCTTTGAAGGGACCGCACCGCAGGGTTCCCCCCGTAGATGACATAAGCTCCCTGGCTGGCGGAGAGAAGCACTGTGTCGGGAATCCCGTCCCCGTTCAGATCTCCTGAGAAGGAGGAGATGTTGCCCAGATAGTTGAGGTCCGGGAATATGAGGGGGAGGGTGATGGGGAGAAGGCGGGTGTATTTCAGGGATATATTGTCAAAGGCCACGGCCAGGTATTCTCCTGTTGTGGACCAGGCGGTTATCTTTCCCCCCACATCGAAGTAATAGCTTCCGGGTGTCTGAAAGAGGGATACGATCTCCTGTCTGAAATGTCCCCCGCCGCTCTGAGGGAGGTTGTTCTCATCCCTTAAGGTGAAGACCTCCGCTTCGCTATCACCGCCGCCGTCGCCGTCAAGCTGGCTTCCTAGGTAGCTGGTTCCTGTGGCAGAGGATATTCTCGCCTTGATCCACCACCTCTCATCGGACTCGAAGCCGTAATCCCAGTAGTAATAGTCAAGCTCTATCATGGCCGATAGGAGGCCCGTTAACTCCGCGGTGTTCACATAGAACTCCACACCTACGGCGCCCGAGCACACCGAACCGCTGGGACTTCCACCCCCTATCTCTATGGCTACCTTTCCCAGCGCTTCTATAGTCCGGTTCACCCCCGAGAGGCTCCTGCTCTCGTTGGGGAAGTACCTCACATCTGTCTCCGTTCCTCCGTAGGGGCCTGGGGGCACGGCGGTGTCCCATCCGTCGTCGTCGCCGTCGAGCCCAAAGGTGTCCCCGGTGGAGTTCCAGCCCCCCGTGAAATCCACCACCCCGTCAGAATCCATATCCCACAGGTTTTCGTAGGAGGTGGTGGAGTTGAAGAATACAATCTTGAGAGAGGTGAGGTTCCCGACGATGAATTCCTCTTTTCCGTCCCCGTCGAGGTCCCCAGCCCGGGAGATGTACACCCCGAGCCTCTCATTCGGCTCCCCCTTAAGGACGTAATCAACGGTGAGGTCCTGCTCCCCCTCCCTGCTCAGCAGCAGTCTTACCTCTCCCCTGCCCATTAAGGCCCCAGGCAGGCAGATTGCTATATCCTCCTCCCCGTCGCCGTTGAAGTCTCCTATGGAGCTTATGTGATATCCGTAGGTTGGGTCGGGGTAGATGGTGAAGACCACGCTTTCCATCTGAATAGAGAACTGCCTCCCCGGGATCAGGGGGTGGGTGTCGTTACCGTCTATCATGTATATATCAACGTATCCATCGGGTCGCTTCATCCCTACCAGGATGTCGCTCTTTCCGTCGCCAGTGAAGTCCGCCGCTGCCATCTCCTCCCCAAGCCTCCCCGCATCTTCAAAGCCGTGGAAGGAGACGTATGCTGCCTCCCTTCTGATCCTGGAGTAGTCCATACCCGCCTCTCCGTAGAAGACATAGACGGCACCACCTTCGTTTGCTAGAAGGTTGCCGGAGGGGTCCGATATGGCAAACTCATCGTATCCGTCCCCGTTCATGTCCCCGAGAGGTATGGCCTTGTATCCGAAGCTGAAGAGCCTGTAGCTCTCCTCCCTGAAGCCTCCAGTGCTGAAGGGCACTGCGGAGTGGGCATATGGCAGGGTAACCATGACCAGAAGGACAAGCGTCAAGAGGGCCGGTGCCTTTCTCATCCAATCACCTCACATCTGGACAGTTTCCCCTTACGGGATGAAGATATAAAAACTTTCATTAACCATAGAACATTTCCACATCCCGGTGTACCTATGCTTGACTACATTCTTCTTGTGGTTGATTACCAGGGAAAGCTCATGGATATGGTGGTGGACAGAGAGCTGCTGGTGAAGCGAGCACGTCTTATGATCAGATTCGCCAAAGAAGTGGAGATACCCATAATATGGACGGAGCACTATCCAGAGGGTCTCGGCGGCACCGCAGAGACAATAGAAGAGCTCCTTAAGGACTTGGAGCCTGTGAAGAAGAGGAGCTTCTCATGTTTTGGGGAGGAGAGATTTCAGAAGAGGCTCAATGAGCTGGCTGACATAAACGCGGATATGGGGGGGACCAGATGGCCCGCCCTCATAGTCACCGGCATAGAGACCCACATCTGCATAGAACAGACGGTATTTGACGCCGCTAGAATGGGCTATCCCACGATACTCCTGGCGGACTGCGTCAGCTCCCGCAGGAGGGTGGACCACGAGGTCTCCCTCGAGAGGCTGAGGTCGCTGGCCCAGGGTTCCGCCCTCTACTCAAGACCTCTTCCGATTGAGATCACAACCTCGGAGGCCCTAATATACCGGCTCCTGAAGAGGGGGGAGGGTGAAACCTTCAAGAGGGTCCTTGAAATAATCAAAGAAGAGGGCTCATGAGAACTTCCTCAGGAACTCATCGGTCTCCGGCAGGCCCCCCTGGCCAATCACGAAGCCGTCATATTGCTCCCGGGGGGTGATTTCCCCTGCAATGGGGGTGAGCATCATCTTTATAACCTCCTCCCTCTCCTGGGTTTGTCCCAGTACCCAGCCTAGCTTGACATAGGCCACCTCGGGAAGCATGTTCTGACCCGGAATGACCCCCGCTGCCAGAAGATCTCTCCCCGTGTCGTAGACGTACATCTGAACGTAGCCCCAGAGGGTCTGAACTGTCATGAAGACTATGATCCCCTCCTCGTAGGCCCTTCTGAGGGGCTTGTAGAGGGGTTTGTTCACATGCCCCAGTCCCGTCCCTGCGATCACGATCCCTTTGTAGCCGTTGTCTATCAGGCTCTCTATTATGTC
>NJDV01000093.1 GCA_002254765.1 Thermoplasmatales archaeon ex4484_36
GCCTCTCCTCTGGAGTTCAGAATTCCGCTATAGCGTACACAAGGGTCTCTCTCATATATACGGTGGAGGTTATGGTGAGGCCCGAGGAGGCCTACCTTAACCCCTTGAACACCTCCCAGAGAGTCCTTTTCAACATCTCTGTGAGAGGTGTGGACAACAGGGAGAACCCTACCAGCTCCCCCTACGTGATGATCAACCTCTCGGTTAAGAAGAATGTGAGATTCTATCCCGCATGGATCAGTGGCTGGAACTCCAGTGAGTCCAAGAGGTACTCTGCAGGTCTCTCGGTGGAGTCCCTCTACCTGAAGGGGGGTGAATGGGACAGTTCCATTCACCTCCAGGTCATAGTCCCGGAGAGGCCCTACCACGGGCGTTGCACCGTCAACATAACCGCCACAACCTCAGGGGATGGGGATGATTTCGGGGTTGAGCTACCCTCCTTCGGGGTGGCAACGGTGCACATAAACCAGAGCCGCTCCGTCCTTGTCTTCCCGGAGATTACCGACCGCAGGGACACCAACTCAAACGGCATCCCGGACGGTCAGGAGGCCACCCCCGGGGAGTATCTTGAGGTCTTCTTCAACGTCACCAATACAGGGAACGGGGTTGACTACTTCCGCCTAGAGGTATGGTATGAGGCAGAGAGTGGTGAAGAGTGGGAGGTGATGATAAACGGTACGTCCTCTACACCCTACCTTACCCCGGCTGGTTTCCACCCCTCCGACACGGACTTCTTCTCCCTTGTCTCGGTGCTTGTCAGGCCCCCTCTGGGCCTTGAGGTTGGCTCCTACTGCGACATCTTCCTTAAGGCCTACTCCGGAGCGGACCCCATCGTGGAGAACGTCTCCTCTTTGAGAGTGTACGTGAAGGAAGGGCTCAGCCTCAAGATTGAGCCTCCCGAACTCGAAGCCGTTCTCTATCCAGGGGAGAGAAGAAACTTCAACTTCACCGCTGTGAACATGGGGAACGTGAGGGATGGCTTCATATTTGAGGTCATAAGCAGCGGGACTGAGGGGTGGGTGGTGCAGCTGCATCAAGATAACCGTCTTGAGGGTCCTTGACACACAGTTGATCCCCCTGGACATCACCACAAAGAGCATCCTGCCGGGCTCGGGGGTGAGCTTCTCATTCCTTCTCACCAACACAGGGAACTACAACGAGACCTTTGAAGTGGGCCTCATAGGGGTGCCCTCAAACTGGAGCGCCACTTCCACGGTGGGGGGTGCGGGGAGCGTAACCCTCCCACCACTTGGAACAGCCATTATCCTCATTAACGTAACTGCCCCGGGGATAGAGGAGGCCTCCAGTCTAGCCGACCTCAAGAGGCTCAATATCGTAGCCGGCACAAACATCACCATCTCCCTAAAGAATCTCCAACCTGGGGAATGGGGTGGACGGCATCTCTCTCATGTTCACAGGAGATGACAGGTACAGAAGATGGGTGGAGGGGGGAGAGGAGGCAATAGAAGTTCAGCCTTTCGGCGAGGTCCTTCTCACAGTTGGAGTGACTCCGCTTCTGGTGGACGTGCCGCGCTACAACGAGGTCATGACCTTAGATGTGGTGCCCGTGACATCCGATGGGCTCCCTCAGACCCCCGGAAAGCTTACGGGCCTTGTTGTCCCCTATTACTACAACGTCACCTCCACAGACGTTGACCTCGGAAGGATGAGCGTGGTCACTCTTTATATAATGAACCTCCCCTCCGTAGGCAGCAATGCCGTGTATGGCGGAGAGCTCCCCAGGATCGTGAACCTCAGGTTGGGCAACGCCTCTGAATACCCAGGATGGACCGTTGCCTTGAGCGCCAGCACCCTGGGCTTCAACCGCATTCTTGAGAAGAAGGACGTTGAGCTCTATGTGACAGCACCCCGAGAGCTCAGATACTACTCGGGAGTGGCACTTGTCCCCATAACAATAACCTCCTCGGACAATCTCTACTCGGAGAACATCTACATGAACTTCCGGGCGGTTTACGTAGACCTCTTCATCAGCCGCTCCGACATAGTAGTCAAGAGGAGCATAGGGGGAGGGGAAGCAACCGTCTCCTTCAGGATAAGGGCCGAAGGGCTCAAGCCCTCAGGCAACTTCAGAGTGAACATCTATCTGGACGGAAAGCAGGTTGAGTCACTCCTTTTGGGCTCCCTCAACCCCTCTGGGGGCGTTGTAAGCACCGAAGAGGAGATAAAGGTGGAGCTTCCGGAGGTTAAGTGGTATAGGGGGGAGGAGGAGCACACAATAACCTTCCTCATAGACCCTGACGACAGCGTCTACGAGGCGAACCCACTCAATTTCGACCTTGGGGAGGGGAACAATCACATCACCAAGAGCTTCGTCGCCAGATACCCGACCCTCTCCTACCGGGGGGGCGGGGTCCTCATAGTTATATTCCTGTTGGCTTTCCTTAGCATCCTATATCTCATCTACCGTTACGGCCTCACACACATCGCCTTCCATATGATGCTGGGCGCAGCTGTGATCGCACTGGCTGGCTCCATAATGACCATTCCCCTCTCCACAAGAGCGACGAGGAGATACTGGACACTTTAGGTCTGGACCATGTTGACAGCAGCAGGGGACTTCTTTACGCCTCCACACTTATCATCTCTCTTCTCGGCCCCCTTGTATATCTCATACTGGTATCTGTCCCCGGTATCTTTGAAGTGGGCTCCTCCTACTTCATAAAGAACCTTCTCACCCCCCTCCCCGGGGGGTTGCCCACAATATCCCTTCTCCTGCTCTACCCACTGTTTGGCCTGGGACTGCTGGTGAAGGTGATGACAGAGGAAGAGGAAGTGGTGATGGAGGTCTCAGAGGAGATAAACCTAGACGATGCGCTCCTCTACCTGAAGGAGGCGGAGAGGGAGCTGGTGGGAGGCAGTCTTCTGCGCTCAAGTAAGCTCTCAAAGAAGGCCAGAGAGATCCTCCAGCGCGCGGGTGAGCAGCACAGAAGAACGATAAAGAACCTAAGAAAACTGCTTGAAAGGATGATGACTATGCGGGAGGGGGGCTACGACATAAGCCGTGCGGAGGAGCTCTTCGAAGAGGCTGTGAAGTCCGCTTACTCCTTCCGCTACCGCCAGGCCGAAGGAAAGCTCAACGAGGCTTGGGAGGCCCTTCAGAGGGCTGAGTACATACCCTTCCCTCTTTGGGAGAAAGACGTTATGATAAAGAGCATAATCTACTACGAGGACGGGCTTGTATATTACAAGATCCGGGTAGAGAACTACGAGAACTACCCGCTGGGAGAGATCCTCTTGAAGCCCGCTCTCCCCGACTACTTCGACGGTGTGGAGGAGATAAACCTTGGGGAGGTGGGGCCTAAGGAGTATCATGAGGTGGTCTACAGACTGAGACCCCGGGTGGAGGACTGGTCCGTTGGTGTGGACGGCAGGCTTCTTAAGGAGAACGGGGTGATGGTGAAAACTGGGCTATACCTCAAACGGGGAGAGGGGATGTACGAGGTGAAGGTGGAGAACAACTCCGACTCCATCCTGAGGGATGTGGTGGTCTACGCAAATGTACCCCCGGGCCTGAAGACCGATGAGCCGGAGAAGGTAATAAGCTACATCCCCCCCTTCGGCTCCGAGACCGTGGTCTTCGAGATCTCGGCAGCTCCCCCGGAGAGACCCCCCGGGGAGGAGGGGGAGGAGGAGCTTGTGATGGTTCAGGTGGAGGATGAGGGCGAAGAGTTTTCAGAAAGTTTATTAACAGATAACGATGAAGAGGATTTTGAAGTAGAAACTGATGAAGAAGAGTAAAGTGTCAAAAAAGGAGGAGTGAGAGATGAGAAGAACAACTGTGCGCAAGAAGCGAGGCGCCATCGGCATCGGCACTCTGATCATATTTATAGCGCTGATTCTGGTGGCCGCCATAGCCGCTGTGGTGATCATAACCACAGCCGAGGAGCTTGAGAACAAAGGGAGACAATCCAAGGAGACGGCGAAAAAGATGACAGCTTCGGGCATCAGGGTGGACTTCGCCGAAGGAAGGGTGACCAGCGGGGAGATAGACTACGTATACCTCTACATCTCCCTCTACGGAATGGAGGCCATAGACATGAGGGATGTGGTGCTGCACGTGGTCACTACCCCCCGGGGAGGAACTGCTAGCTCTCAGGACCTGACCTTCAACGAGGGCTCCATCGCCAGCCCATCCACGACCAACTACGGCACCGTGGAGGTCAACGACCCCAACGACGAGTTCCCCTACCTTCTGGGTGAGAGGACCACACTGAAACTTGTCATAGACCTCTCCACAGCGTCCAATCTGAACACGCTGCCGCAGTCCTCATCCATTGAGGTGAGGTTCCTAATATCTGCCGTGGGACACGAGACCTACGACCTCTACTACACACCCTCCTCCTACCCCGCCAATGGAGGCATCGTCACCCTGCTTGCCTCCTGAAGTGGGATGGAGAAGTGACTGCTGGAGGTTGAAGATGGCGAAAAAGAGGGACGGGAAGGCTTCCAGGGGAGGAAAGTACCGCATAGACCTCTCCCCCCCCACAGTAGCAGGAAGCTCGGTGAAGCCCAAGATAACGGCGAAAGAGGAGAGGCCTTCGGCCGGTAGGGCTAGAGAGGACAGCGTGCCGGCACCACCTAGGGGGTATTCATCGATTTCCTCAGAGCTGCTCTATCGTTATGACAAGGAGATCTCAGAGCTAAAACAGGAGAACTCAGACCTTAAGAAAAGGGTAAGGACCATGGAGAGGGAGCTCAAGTCCCTTCGCGACGAATTCGACAGGATCTCGAATCTCATAGAGGATCTAAGCGTGATTAAGAGCGAGATGAAGGACATGGTGGACATTGTGGAGGAGCTCTCGTCCCTCTACGACCTCATATCCGCCGACATAAATCCATTCATAGAAACAAGGCCCCTGAAGGATAGAAACGGCGAGCTGAACGGCGCGGACGATGAGGAGCTGGTGGAGGTCCTTGAGGAGGAAGATGAGGAGATCGAGAGGGATGAGCTCATCCTCCAATGGGTAACCTTCCTCACGAAGAAAGTGGGCAAAGGGGCCCTTCCCAAGGTGATTTCCCACTATCTGAAGCTGGGCTGGATAGATGAGGAACTCTCTGAGAGGGCTCTTCAGATCGCCCAGGGCCTCCCCGGGAAGATGAGGTCAAACCCAGAAAGCAGCGTAAGCTGGCAGATGGACCCGGAGGACCACAGAAAGTCTCTGGAATATATTAAAAGGATCAGAGAGGTAGTGGCATAAGGTGGTGATTTAAACGGGGATGGCCACAACTGCATCATGGCTCATAATCATGGTCGGCCTCGTAACGGGACTGCTCCTGATACAGCATGATGTGGACGTGGCCCTGGACGACCTCAAGGAAACCACCGAGGAGTGGAAGAGGTCCCAGACAATGCTTAAGAACACGGATTTTGAGATATCCTCGGCCTTTTACAACAACACCACCTCAGCCCTTCGGGTCAACATCAAAAACAGCGGTTCGGAGGTTATCCCAATCGCCGAGGTTGTCCTTCTTGTAGATGGGGTTGTCACATCCTTCAACGCAAGAGTGAGGGTGGTGGTGAGCTGGGGGGTGGCAAGAACAATAAATAATATAAGGTACGGTTAAGGAGGCTTATCTATGGCATCCGAAAGCATATCACAGCTGATCTGGTTCATAGCAACGGTCCTCATCACAACCTCTGTGGCACTCCTCTTCATAAACATCATAGACGATTATGGGGGCGTCCTCACAGAGAGGGCCAGCAGACTGAGGGGAGAGGTCTCAGCGGACCTTGAAATCATAAACGATCCGATGGCAGTCCCTTACGATAACACCACAGGTAACATCACCTTCTACATCAAGAACACCGGGAGCATACGATTGAGCATCGTAGACCTTGTGGTAGCAGCCAATGGTGTCGCTCGGGGAGGCAGTGAGATATCAACCAGGATCTTGGGCGGCGGGGAGTGGGACCCTGGAAAGGTTCTTGTGACCTCCTTCAACGTCGGAAACCTCACCCGGGGGGTGGATTATCACGGATGGGCACAGACCTCCGGGATAACGGAGGGGGGAAAGCTTGCCGGGACCGCATGGGACACCATCGAGTTTCAGATAGCTTCTTGAGGGATATCATGACAGAGAGATACAGTTCCCACAGGATGGTCCTGTACGACCTTGAAAGAGACGGTCTTCACAGACATCTGGGAGGTGCGATCCCGAAGGGGAGCCTCATGGTGATCTTAGGGGAGGTGGGGTCGGGAAAAAGCGCAGTGCTGGAGAGACTCATCTACGGGATGCTACTTCACAATCACACAATCACTATGGTCTCAACTGAGATGACCACCAAGGAGTTCATTAATCAGATGGACTCCCTCGACTACCCCATCAAGAGGTTCATCCTGACAAGGGCCCTGAGGTATGTGCCGGTGTTTCCCCTCTTCGGTAAAAGCAAACCCCGGGGTGATTTTCTGCGCAGGGTTATGGAAACGGAGGGGCTCTATAAAACGGAGGTCACCGCCTTTGACACATTCTCAGCCCTCGTTAAACACGACATCAACGAGGACACCGCTCTTCAGACCATCTCCTTCTTCAAGAAGATCGTGGGGAGGAACAAGCTGGTGATTCTGACAATAGATCCCAAGGAAGGGATCATGGAGCACATCATGTACGT
>NJDV01000094.1 GCA_002254765.1 Thermoplasmatales archaeon ex4484_36
GACTTCCTGAGGGCTGCCGAGACCGGGGGTAGACCCCTGGGGACGTTATAGAGGTCAGCGAGTTTGAGGAGGCAAGTGGAGATGTATCACGTGTGGGGAAAAAGTAGGATCGGTGAAGGGACCTACATCGGAGAGAACGTTATTATAGGCCACCCGGGGAAGGAGGAGGTGGAGAAGCTCCTTAAGGGGGATCTTAACAAGGTAGATGGGGCCGAAGTGGGGAGATTTTGTGTTCTGAGGGCCAACGGAGTGATATACTCCGGTGCGAAGCTGGGGGATCGGGTCGTCACAGGCCACTTCTACATGGTGAGGGAGTACACCACTGTAGGGGAGGGCACCTTAATAGGGAGCGGGGTCATTATAGACGATCACGTCTCTATAGGAAAGAACGTCTCCATTCAGAGCAGGGTTTACATCCCCACCGGGAGTGTAATCGAGGACGACGTCTTCCTGGGCCCGGGGGCTGTACTCACCAATGACAAGAGGATGGGGCGGCGCGGCTGGAAGCTTGAACCGGTGACAGTGAAGCGGGGGGCTAGGGTAGGGGCTGGCAGCGTGCTGCTCCCAGGGGTCACCGTCGGAGAGAACGCAGTTGTGGGCGCAGGGGCTGTGGTCGTCAAGGATGTGCCGGATGGGGCCGTTGTGGTGGGCAACCCTGCGAGGGTCATAAAAGAGGTTCCAGAGGAGGATAAAATATGATACCCATCTCAAGACCGCTTCTGGGCGAGGAGGAGGTAGAGGAGGTGAAGAGGGTGCTTCTCTCCGGCTATCTAGCGCACGGCCCGGAGGTGGAGGCTTTCGAGGAGGAGTTCTCCCGCTTCCTCGGGGGAAGGGTCCGTGCTGCGGCGGTCTCCTCGGGAACCGCCGCTCTCTACCTCGCCTATGTGGCTACAGGCCTTCAGAGAGGTAAGAGGCTTCTGACCACCCCCTTCACCTTCATGGCCACCGCCTCTCCGGCAGTTCAGCTGGGAGCGGAGGTGCTATTTGCGGATATAGACCCTGAAACCTTCTGCCTCTCCACCGAAGCCGTTAAAGAGGTCCTTGAAAGAGAGGAGATCGACCTTCGATTTTGAGGCCCTCTCCAGGAAGTATGGATTCAGGATCGTGGAGGATGCCTGCCAGGCTCATGGGGCCCTCTGGAAGATGCGCCCTGCAGGGACCTTCGGGGACGTTGGTGTATTCAGCTTCTACCCGACGAAAAATATGACGACAGGGGAAGGGGGAATGGTGGTTAGCTCAGATGAGGAACTGCTGGAGGAGGTGAGGACCCTGAGGAACCAGGGCCAGCGAGGCAGGTATGAATATGCGGCACTGGGGTATAACTTCCGGATGACCTCCATTGCGGCAGCCATAGGCAGGGTGCAGCTGAAGAAGCTCACCACTTTCAACGAGATGAGGCGCAGGAGGGCGGAGATCTACAGAGAGCTCCTCGATGACGTGGATGGCATAGTGCTGCCTAAGGAGGTAAAGGGGGCCCACCACGTCTACCACCAGTTCACAGTGAGGGTAAAGGGGGGTTTGAGGGAGAGGCTCATTGAGCACTTGAAACAGCACGGTGTGGGCTACGGGGTATACTACCCCCGCCTCCTGTACGATTACCAGCCGCTCAAGAGGTTCGCCCCCCCGGGGGATCTGCCGGAGGCTAGAAGAGCCTCTCTGGAGGTCCTCTCCCTGCCGGTCCACCCCGGGGTCAGCGAGCATGATGTGAGAAAGATAGCCGAGATCATAAAGAGCTTCATGAGGGAGAGGGGGTGAATCTCAGTAAGTGGGTACAGGATTGGCCTGGCTTGCCAGACTGCCTTCAACCGCCGACTTCACCTTCAGGAGCATATCGGTGAAGAAACCCTCAAAGGATTTCTTCCCGTTCATGTTCCACTTCATCTTCTTCGAGAAGGAAACTGGGGGGAGAACTGTGGCGCTTATTTCAAAGAGAGTCCCATAGGGCCTCTCGTGAAAGATCCACTGAATGTCCCCCTCCAGGAAGCCCCCGAAGATCTCAAACTCCATGGTCTGGTTCTCCACGATCCTGCGGATGTAGAGGATTATGGTCTCCTTGAGCTTGAAGAGGTTCAAGATAACCTCCTGTCCAACGTTCATAAAGGCGGCGTCGGTGGGAAAGAGGAGCTGGCCCCACTGGTTAAGGGCCCACATGTTGGCGGTTCTTAGGTCTCTCACCATCGGGAAAACGTAAGATGGCGGTGCCATTATCTCTTCCATGAAACGTTTCTCTGGCAAAACCGTGCCCCCCCGGGCTCAAGCCCGTTGGCTGTATGGTTCATTTGATTTATTAATTTTGTGGATGGGGTGGGGGTTTCAGACCTGGGAATTTTCTCCGTCAGCGAAAGGTATTTGTTCATACATGAGAAGGTAGCGTTTCTTCATACAGTCTCCAGAGGAACGGCTAGGGTCCCTCTGTCACCCTGGGATGGAATAGGTGGGTCCCCAAGGGCGGGTGGAGGGCCTCCTCACCGATGTGTGATATTCACTTCCCCAAGTAGGCCTCCCTTGAAGTGTTTAAGCCCTGTCGTGTATATCCTCACCTTTACAAGGTCTGAGTAGTCAAGATCCACAGAGGAGAGTATTGCCCCTATATTTCTCATGATCAGCTCCGTCTGTTCCCCGGGGCCACCCTCAGAGAGCCTGCCTGTTGCAGGGTCCACGGGGATCTGGCCCGAGATAGTGAGGAGGTCCCCTGCTACGATAGCCTGGGAGTAGGCTCCAACAGGATGGGGGGCTTCTGGTGTGTATACGGCTTTCCTTACCATCTGCCTTTCACCTCTTTTACTCTCTTTTTTCGAGCGGATAGGTGTATATCACAGTGTAGAGCGGTCCCCGGGGAGTGAGGGTGCTTTCAATCAAGTAAACCCTATCCACAGTCACCTTCCCCAGCACCTCCTCTTCCCACCTTGAGGAGACCTCTTCAAAGCAGTTGGTTCCGCCCTCAAGCCTCTTCACCCTCCCCAGAGTTACATGTGGGTGGAAAGGCTTCTTCTCCCTCTCAAAACCCAGCTTTGTAAGGGAGCTCTCCACCCTCCTCTGAAGTTCCCGCAGGACATCTGCAGAATCCATCCCCACCCAGATGACCCTCGGTCTTCTTAAGTTAGGGAAGGCCCCCACTCCCCTCAGGACGACCACGGAGGAGGGGACCCCCTCCACGGCCTCCTTAATACCTCTATCCACAGTGTCCACCAGAGCCTCCGGCACCTCTCCCAAAAACTTCAAGGTCACGTGGAAGTTCTCCTCCTCCACCCATTTCACTCTCCCCGGGCACGCCTTGAGCTCTTCGGCAAGTTCTCTCAAAGATGGGCCGAAAGGGATCTTAACTGCGATGAAAAGCCTCACTCTCTTTCACCTCCAGGAGCTTCTTCACACTCTCTGAGGAGAATAAATCTTTAAGTGCTCTATCAAGATGGCCGCTGTTGTCTAGCCTCAAATCCGCCGCCCCTATCACCTCCCCCACACCCACCTCCCTCATATAATGATACCTCACCACATCCCCCATCGCAACAACGGGGTAGCCAAGTCTCTTCAGATGTTCTGCAATCGCTCCTTTGCCGGAGGCGGGCATACCGGTCAAGGCGAGGACTCTGAGCTTCATGCTATCATCATTCCACGGTGACGGATTTAGCCAAGTTTCTAGGCTTATCTATGGGACATCCTCTGAACTTCGCAGTCCAGTACGCGAGAAGCTGGGTGTAGATAGCGATGGGGACCGGGGAGAGTATGGGCATCACCGGTGGGTAGTAGAGGACATCCTCGGTGTATTTGAGGACTTCGTCGTCCCCCTCCTCCGTTATCGCCACGACAGGGGCGTTCCTGGCTACAACCTCCCCCACGTTGCTGAGCATCTTCTCATAGGTGTGGTCGGAGGTGAGTATGGCCACAACAGGGAGGTTTTCGTCAAGAAGCGCTAGAGGGCCGTGCTTGAGCTCTCCCGCTGGATATCCCTCGGCGTGGATGTAGGAGATCTCCTTCATCTTCAGGGCACCCTCAAGGGCGGAGGGGTAGTTAACGTAGCGGCCGATGTAGAACATGGAGGGGGCCCCCTTCAGGCCCTCGGCGATGGCCTTCACCTCCTCCTCCCGGGAGAGTATTCTCTCCACAACCCTGGGCATCTTCTTCAGCTCGCTCAAGACTCTCCCAGCCTCCTCAGAGAGTATCCTGCCCCTCCTCACGCCCATCCAGAGGGCCAACAGGTAGAGGATGATGATCTGGGAGGTGAAGGTCTTTGTAGCGGCTACGCCGATCTCGGGACCCGCCCTGAGGTATATGGTGTGGTGGGCTTCCCGGGTGATGGTTGAGCCCATTACATTGGTTATGGCCAGGGTCTCATTCCCTCTTTTTCGAGCCTCCCTCAAGGCCGCCAGTGTGTCAGCAGTCTCGCCGCTCTGGGATATGAAGATGTGGAGGGAGCTGTAATCGGTAGGGGGGGAATAGCGATACTCCGAGGCTGTCTCCACCTGGGTGGGAAGGCCTGAGAAGGCCTGGATAACGTATTTCCCAACGAGTGCGGCATGGTATGAGGTCCCACAGGCCACAATATTCACGGAGGTCAAGGATCTCGGCCGGAGCCAGGAGAGGTCTTCCTCGTCCCACCCCTGAAGGCACTGGTGTATTGTTGAGGGCTGCTCATAGATCTCCTTCAGCATGAAGTGCTCAAAGCCCCCCTTCTCGGCGTCCTTGACGCTCCAGGTAATCCTCTGCCAATTAGGCTTCACTTCCTTCAGGTCAAAGTCATAAAGGGTGATATTCCCCCCCTTAAGATGCGCTATCTGGCCGTCATCCATGAATATAAACTCTTCGGTGTATGCCAAAAGGGCGGTCGGGTCGGATGCGGCAAAAATCTTACCGAACCTCTTCCCAAGGACCAAGGGGCTCTCCTGCCTTGCGGCTACCATCTCCCCAGGGTGGTCGCTGTGGAGCACAAGTATGGCAAAGGAGCCCTTAAGGCGCTTCAACGCCCCTTTCACCGCCTCAAGAAGGTCCCCGGAGTACATCTCCTCTATCAGATGGGCTATCACCTCCGAATCCGTCTTGGAAGAAAAGCTGTGGCCCTTCCCCTCAAGCTCCTCCCTCAGGGCCCTGTAGTTCTCAACGATCCCATTGTGTACGAGCGCAAGCTTTCCGGTGCAGTCCACGTGAGGGTGAGCGTTAAGGTCGCTGGGAACACCGTGGGTAGCCCACCTAGTATGGGAAATTCCCGTTCCCGCCTTTATCTCCGGGAGGGTCTCCTTCAGTGAGTCTATACTTCCAGCCTTCTTGAACACCTGAAGTCTTCCTTCCCCGTCAATGAGGGCCACTCCCGCCGAGTCGTAGCCCCTGTACTCCAGCCTCTTCAAGGAGTCTAGAAGGATCTCCTTCGCGTCGGTGTTTGATGAGACGTAACCCACTATGCCACACATCTGACCCTCACCTCACCGAAGCCCCGTCGGGGAGGTTCTCCGTTAGGTGTTTGAGCGGAGCCACACTGCAGCGGTTCCCCACAATGGCCCCGGAGGATATTACAGTGTGATGTCCTATCCTGCAGTCCTCCCCCACTATGGCGCCGATCCTCTTGCTGAGAGAGATGTCCTTTACCTTTATGGTGACCTCAGTGGCGTCTGTGTAGACACCCTCCCCAATATCTGTGCCGGAGGCGATGACCGAGCAGAACACCGTTGAGCGCCCCCCAATATGTACGTCGTTCATGATGAGACTTCTCTCAATCCTTGCGTAGGGGCCTATGGTGCTGCCCTCACCCACCGTTGTGTAGGGTCCCACATAAGAGTAGGGCATGATCTTCACCCCTGGACCCAGCACCACCGGCCCCTCTATGGTCGAGTATGCCCCCACCTCCACTTTCCCTTGGGAGAGGACACGGCCCTTTATAGACACTCCAGGACCCACCTCACCCTCAAGACCCTCCCCACTCTCTCTGAGAACTATTTCGTTCAGATCGAGAAGATCCCAGGGATATACGGCATCCCTCCAGTTCTCTGTATATATGCACTCAATCCTGTAGCCCTCCTTAACCATGTAGTCTATAGCCTCCGGACCTCCACAACCCCGTATTTGGAGGGCATCCTGGACTCAGTGATGAGCATCCCCCAGCTCCCTTCCGGCAGCTCTAGCAGCCTCTTCAGTCCCTGAGAGGTGAAAAGGTTGTCCCCGGGGAGAAGAAGGAAGGGTCCATCAACCTTCTCCCTAGCTTGCATGAGGGCGTGAGCGGTGCCTAGCCGTGACCGCTGGACGACGTACTCGATGTTCACACCAAATTGGCGCCCGTCGCCGAAGTAGTTCTGAATCTTCTCCCTCCTGTAACCCACCACCATCACAATGTCCCTCACGCCCACCTCCTTGAGGGCCTCAATCCCGTATGAGAGGATGGGCCTGTTCCCCACCGGGAGCATCCCTTTGCTCATGCTCTCAGTAAGAGGTCTGAGCCTTCTTCCCTCTCCTGCAGCAAGGATTACCGCTTTCATGGGACCACTCCGGTGAGAATACCCCGAGGGGTTAAATTAATTTTCCCATTCTACAGGTCAGAGCCTGAGAAGATTGAGAGAGACCTCAGGGTCGTAATCCCTGCTCAAGGAGCCCTTCTCAAGGAGTATAACACCCACCTCAGCCACAACCGCCACCTTCGCAGCGAAAAGGTGGCCCCCCAGGAGCCTGTGGTCCCTCCCTGCAAGAGCCACGTGGAGGTGGATGCCACCCCGGGCAAGTGTTCCGCTGAGAGTCACCAGCTCGCAGGGTTCCTCTAGCTTCTCCCGGATATACTCTCTCTTCTCCTCCTCCCAGTAGCCGATTTCAGCCCCCTCCACCATCCCAATACCAAAGAGGACAGCAGCGGAGTCCGTTCCCAGCTCTTCAACTGTCCTCTCAATTCCCTCAAGAAGGTCATCCCCTTTGCTCAATCTCACCATGGCAAAGTTGCTCTCTGGATAGATCCTATGCAAGATATCACTCCTCCTCAGGTCCTATAGGTATGACTGCCTGCTCCGCCGGGGTCGTTTGATATTTCACGTAAAACCAGACCGCCAGGATGAGGATGACAACCCCAAGAAGCACAAGAAGTCCCACTTCAAGATCGCTGAAACCCCCCTCACCCCCACCTCCGGATGGAGTATAAGGAGGTGCCTTGGGCGCAACAACCTCTATCACCACATGAGCCGAAGAGTTGTACTCCCCGTCGTCTACATAAAGCGTTATGAGATGAACCCCCGCCGGAAGTGACCTCTCTATAACAGGCCCCTCCCCAATCACCCCGCTTATGTTGGACATCCAGAGGAAGTGCAGGGAGCCGTAGGGCCCCACCCCGTCGTCATAGGAGCTCCTTCCGTCAAAGAGGATCGTATATCCCTGCTGGTGTCTGGAGCCATTGGCGGGGGAGTCTATAACAGCCACTGGTGGGTGGTTCACAGGCTCCCAGGCCCTGACCACAACAAGCGGCTGGCTCTCCGCACGGTTGCCCGCCATATCGGAGACGGCCACCCGGAAGGTGTTATTTCCATCCTTCAGGGTCAAAACTATTCTGAGTTCAGTCTCTCTCTCGCCGGGGGAGAAATCCGTACCAATTCCCTTCCATCCCTCCCCCTCCACGTAGACCTCCACCTTCGCAGGGTCAAGGCCTGAGAGGGTGTCCCTAAGCTCCACTGTCAGGGTCACACTGCTTCCTCTCACCACCTCCCCAGAGGGGGGTGAGGTGATCTCAACCCTGGGCGGGATGGTGTCGACCTTGACCTGAAGGGGACCCGTATGGGTGTATCCGTTCCCCACACGGTCCTTCACCCTCAACCTCACGTAGTTGTTCTCACCGTCAGGGAGGGAAAGGGTCAGGTTCACCAGGTATCTCTTCCCACCTCCATCCACCTCCTCCGCCACAAGCCCCTCCCGGGAGTACTCGCCCCAGTCCACACCGTTTAAAGACATGGACCACTGAAGACTGGAAGGGTCAACGCCGGCCCCCTCGTCTCTCACCTCGAACTGAAGCGTGAGGGGTCTTGAGGAATACCAGGAAGGCCCCGGGAGTCTGGCGATGCTGGGGGGCGTTCTGTCAACCACAGCGGTGACGCCCGAGGAGGTCCCCTCAACTCCCAGCAGGTCAACACCCCATACCGTCACAT
>NJDV01000095.1 GCA_002254765.1 Thermoplasmatales archaeon ex4484_36
GCAGCAAATGTGTATGAACCCGTTCCTAGAGAATTGGAACCTCTATTTCTCACAAGAAAAAACTCCTGAGACCATGACTGGCCATTGTTTGTGGATCTCACCATGGAAATATCATCATTACTCCATCTGTTCGCAAATAGCAGAACGGTTCCATTTACATTTAAAGCACGCATAAATGTGTAATCTCTGTATGTGTTCATTATCACTCTAGGACTACCCCAACTAGCACCACCATTTGTCGAAACTTTCACTCTAACATACCCATCAGAGGGGCTACCAGAAACATAATGCCTTGCATAAAAATAAAGAAGTCGGGGATTTGTAGCAGTTCCTGCCACGGTGATAGCCATGGTAGAACAATAACCTGAAGATACCACAATGCCCATCGACCTCCAGGTAGTTCCATCATAGCGATATAGCCTTCCCTCTATATAACTAGATAATACCACACCCAAGTATAGGTAGTTGTCATCATGGGCTATATCGAAACCTGCTGCATAAGAGTAGACTATGGTAGTAGGTGATATTGTAGAAAGATTTTTCCATTGTGATATCTGTGTGTGCTTTTCTAATACACGATACAAGCTAAAGGAGTTTCCTGTGGTGCGGATAAAGACAAATAAATTATTATTCCAGATATAAAGATATACATTCGCATTAACTAATGAATAAGGGCTTTTCCACACATCAATGGATTTATGCCAGGTTCTGCCAAAATCTTCTGAGGCTAGAAGATTAACTTGAAGACTGCTTCCGTTTTTCCAGACATATCCAACAAATAGATACTTTCCCTCGGCAGCAAAGTTAGTATATATTGCCCCACCGTCTATAAAACTATAATGCGTATTGTTAATCTCCAATAAGACTGGGGTCCTTGAGAAGTTTTGCGATTCGGTGTTTATTAAATATTCTGTAGCTGAGGGAGTAATTTTGGAAAAGAGACGTCCTAGTTGTTTGTAGCTCTTCGAATCTATCGCGATAATCATGCTTTCTGTAATGACCAATGCGGCTAAAAAAAGTATCAGTATACGCTTACCGCAGGCAACCATTCGACCACCGAGGATAGATATGATTAGGGGTATTTATATTTTATTTTCCGGCCAAACTATCTATAACTTCCACCCATTTTTAAACAGTTAGGAAAAGGAGAGAAAACATTGTCCATTTTATAGACTTTGGATGTCATATTCCTCATTTTTTCCTCTTGTCCGATGAGTTCTCCAAAGACGCCCAGACGTCTAACCTCAAAACCTTCTAAATACGCACGCTCCTAATCTGGGGGGAATTGGATAGAGACAGGCAAGAATCGTTTTAAGGAACAAATCTCAAGCGGCTTTGAGCATTTTTTATACCTATTTACCCGTCAATTTAAGAGGAAAAATTATTTGAACGGACACTCTACACCGATATATCTATATAGATATTCCCCATTACCCCCTCGATACGCATGAAAAAAGGCTTCCTCAAAATAGTGATGCTCCATATCATCTCCCGGGGGACATGAAAAAGCTTCATCAGACTCTTTCCATAGCCAGTGAGGTCTTCCTCTGCAGGGAAGAGGAGAGCTTCTCCGCGGTGGGACTCCTGCTGCCCCTGATGAACGAGGTGATGGAGCTTGTGAGTGAGGGGGCGGACTTGAAAGAGATACAGGAGACTCTGAAGGAGTGCCGTGAGGCCCTAAGAAAGCTGAAGAGGAGGGATTGAACGATGAATGCCATAATAGAGGTTGAGGACCTCCACCATTCGTACGGAGACTTTACCGCTGTGAACGGAATAAGCTTCCGGGTGCACACGGGGGAGATCTTCTCCTTTTTAGGGCCAAACGGCGCTGGGAAAAGCACCACCATAAACATATTGACAACCCTCCTTCCTCTCCAGAGGGGGCGGGTGAGGGTTAACGGCTACGACGTGAGAAAAGAGAAAAAGAGGGTGAGGGAGTCCATAGGCATAGTTTTCCAGGATGAGGTTCTGGATGGGGACCTCACCGTGTGGGAGACGCTTGAGTTCCATGGAAGAATATACGGCATGCCGAGGGCGGAAAGGAGAGAGAGAATAGAGGAGATGCTGAAACTTGCTGATCTCGAGGAAAAGACGGAGGAGAGGGTAAAATATTTAAGCGGAGGCATGAGGAGGAGGCTTGAGATCGCCCGCGGACTCATGACAAGGCCCGCCGTGCTCTTCCTGGATGAGCCTACGCTTGGTCTAGATCCGCAAACCAGATACCGTATATGGAAGTACATAGAGAAGGTGAACCGGGAGGGGACCACCATCTTCCTGACCACTCATTACATGGAGGAGGCGGATTCACTAAGCAGCAGGATCAGCATTATAGATCATGGGAAAATAGTTATCACAGGGACCTCCGAAGAGCTCAAGAACAGTATAGGTAAGGACCTGATTTATTTGGAGACTGTTAATAAAGAGAAGGCCTCTCAGATCATAGGGAGTTTCAGTGAGGTTCGGGGAGTGAGGGATTCGCTCAGGGGTCTTGAGGTCTCTCTTGAAGCCGACGGGCAGCGTTTCCTGCCCAGACTCATCGTCTCTCTGGAGAAGGAGGGGGTTGAGATCACCTCTATAAGTCTTAAGAAACCCACCCTTGACGATGTTTTCCTGCACTACACTGGCAGGGAGCTCAGGGATGAGGGACCTCAGGGTAAGAAGGTAGCAATGAGAAGGAGGAGAGGACGATGAACACGGCCTTTTTAACGGTATATTGGAGAGATATGATACGCTTCAGGCGATTCAAACCCATGCTGTTCTCCACGCTGGTGCAGCCTATTCTCTGGATGGCCTTCTTCGGCATCGGCATGTCCAGCAACTTCGACAGGTTCTCACAGTTCGTTAAGCTGCCCCCCGGAATAGAGAGTGTGGACTACCTCACCTTCATGGCCGCCGGCGTCATAGCGATGACCACACTTTTCACAAGCCTTTTCGGTGGGATCAGCCTGCTGTTTGACAAGAGGTGGGGGATCATGAAGGAGATGCTAGCAAGTCCCATGCCCCGCACACACATCCTCTGGGGAATCAGTCTGAGCGGGGTGACCAAGGCCCTCATTCAGGCCGCTCTGATTATGTCCTTCGGCCTTCTTATAGGCGTTAAGTTCTTCTCGGGCTACAGCGCTGTAGAGGTTCTTATATCACTTCTGGGAATAGCAATCTTTGTTACGGTCTTCTCCTTAGGTTTCCTCTTTCTCTCCGCAGGAATAACCATGAGGCTGGAAAGCATGGAGGGGGTCCAAGGGATCATGACCCTTCTCACCATGCCTCTTTTCTTCTCAAGCAGTGCGCTCTACCCTGTGGAAGGATTTCCCAGCTGGCTTAGGGCCATCTCTGTGGTCAACCCTCTGACATATCTTGTGAAGGGGATCCGCTACTTCGCCATAGGAGAGGACTTCTTCGCCATGGGCACTCACTACACCTACTCTATCTATGATGTTCTGCTCTCCTTGGGCTTCCTGACAATCTTCGCTCTCCTGACCTACCTGTTCGCGTGGGTCACCTTCAGGCGCGCCTGCCCCGGGGAGGGCTTCGGAGACTGAGAGCTCCTCTTCCGTGAGAACTTCCTCTGTATACCGCTTTGATTTTGGACCGAGAAGAAGCCCCATCATGGAGGGTTGGACCCCTGTCACGGAGAGCAGCAGGTATACCCCGGAGAGGGGCTATGGACTCCTCTCTCCAGTGAGCTCCTTCTACGTCACCAGAAGAATGGTTCCCGAGATAAGAAAATTCGTCCTTGAGCGCTCGTGGGTCTACCAGCAATACTCTGATAACATGAGCGTGGACGGGGTGAGGTCAGAAAGCTCTGTGGCCTTCAGAGTGGATCTCCCTAACGGGACCTACAGGGTAAGGGTCTGGATCGGGGACCTTGAGAAGGCGGTCTACTCCATGAACATATCCTTCAACGGTCAATGGCTGGTTGAGGGGGCTGATGCCTTCCATATAGCCTCAAGGAGCATGTATCTCAACCCCTTCAATTACGGCTTCAGAGTGGGCTACACTGTAGTTGTCAACGTGACTGAAGGGTTCCTCACAATCAACGTCACGGGGAACGACACACGCTACCGGGAGCTCCTTCGGGAGGAGATGGAGCGGGACCCTCCTTACTCCTATCTGGCGTGGATGTCTCAGGGTGTGAAGAAATACTCAAGCGGGAGCGGCCCCTGGCGCTACATAGGGGGCCCCTTCACTAACGCGTCTGTTCTTGGAGTTGAGATCTATCCCAAACACGATATGCCCGTTGAAGAGTGTGGCGGCACTCTTCTCCCATCGGGCTCCGTCACTTCCCCCGGGGTTCTCTCAGCCATAGAGGAGTATAACAGGGGGGAGATGAACGCCTCCTACCAGAGGTGGCTTGAGTCGTTGGGCGAGGACCTCTCCGGGTTGAATCGTCTAGCGAGGGCTCAAGTGGGGCTCTATCTCGCCGGGAACCTGAAGCTTGAGAGGGAGCTTGAGATACTTCCCACGGTGGAGAGGGACCTTCTGATGTGCCAGAGGGAGCTTTCGGACTTCCCGGAGGTGGGGGACATGCTGGATCTCACCCGCAGGACCTCCCGCGCCCTTAACTACTACACAAAAAGGACCGAGTACGGGAAGAACCACTTCGTAGAGTGCGACAAGGCCATAGGCCTCCTTTGGACGGTTCATCCTCAGGACCCCCTCTACCCGAAGGCAATGCTTTGGTGCGCAAGGGCGCTGTACAGCCTTGACCCCCACAGGTGGACCTCGGCTTCGGGCACGGCAAAGGACCTGTTGGAGAGAATAAGGCCCCAGGACCCCGATAACAAATACATAAGGTTCTACCTGGATACCGATTACACTCTGCCCCCCACGTGGGAAAACGGTGTGGAGGTCATATCCACCACGGGGGAGAGGGATCGCTGGTACCTGAAAGATTACAATTCAGGTTATGAGGACGCTCCGGAGTGGGCCAAGGTGCTGAGGGAGGAGCTCTGCTGGCTGTATGACATAACAGACTGGTGGGTGGATCACAGAATGAAGGAGAACGGCTACCTGGGCGGGGGCTGGACCGACGATGTCGAGTTCATCGGACTTTTCGGATTCAACGCACTCATCAGCAGGGGAGCAGACAACAAATCCCTTGAGGGGGCAAGAAGGTTCGTTGACGGGATGCTCCGCGAGGGCGGGGTGGACCTTGAGAGGGGCTACAGCTCAGCCTTCGCCGACACTGAGCATACAGCAGAGCTCACTGGGGACTCGCTGCCCATGATGATTGCGGTGGACTTCGGAAATCCACGCTGGATAGAGTTTTCATATAAAACGGCAGCGCTCATGAGGGACCTCTGGATGGGGGTTAACGAGAAGGGATACCTGCAGTTTAAATCAAATTTTCTCTCCGCCACAAGGGTGGGTGAGGGGGCCCGGGCAGAGGATAGCTGGATCAATTACAGGGCAGCGCTTCCAGCAAGGTGGGTCTGGTGGTACTCCGGCGACCCGGAGGTTGGTGAGCTCTTCATCAGGTGGGCGGACTGCTGGGTCAACGCCTCCCTCTCCACAGAAAAGGGCAAGCCTTATGGGGTCATCCCCGCAGGGCTGGGCTGGCCGGATGGAGAGATCGGAGGACACAACGCCCCCACCTGGTATCGGGCGGCGCACCCACCTGGGAGCGTCAACTACGATTGGGAACCCCAGAAGTACAAGGGATACATCGTTGATCTGCTCCTCTCCGCCTACGAGGCTACGGGAGACCTCAAATACCTAGAGCCACTGCGTCTTGAGGCGGAGCTCGCCAAAGAGTGGTCGAGAAGGCAGGACCCCAACCCGCCTGTGGGAAGCAGGATGTGGGCGGCCAAGGTCCTGTACAACAAGGGGGCCATAGAGACCTACCAGAACATACTGAACACCTACGGCCTCCCCGGGGCTGAGCCATCCGGGACCATATGGACCCCTGAGAGCGCCTATTCGGCCTGCATAAAAGGATACAACTACATCAGGAAGTGCTATCCGCTCATGACCACGGAGGCATCCGCCACGGACAGAGTGGCTTTCGTCGGGATCATAAACCCCTTCCTGATATACACTGGGGGCAGGGTGGGTGGGGGGGATGGAGGTGCCATTCACTCTCCCGGGGGGCGTTGAATACATAATTAGGATAGAGATGGGAAGGGAGGGGGAGGTAGAGGATCTGCTCCCGGATCCAGCTTTTGGGGAAGAAGAGGTTAAGGTCACCGCCGAGAACTCCATTGAAGTGTGGATTCACAACATAGGCTCGGCCCCAGGGGAGAACTTCACCGTAGCTCTTCTGGACGAGGAAGGGGAGGTGGTTGCGGAGGGGCTGGCAGAATATCTCCCTCCGCCAAAGAACTTCACCCCATCGGTGGGGTCCTATCATCTCTACCTCTTAAAGGAGCAGAAGGGACCGAAGAACTACACCCTGGTCATAGACCCCAGCGGAGAGCTCACTGAGATAACCGAGCTGAACAACGAAAAGAACGTTATGCTTAACCTTTCCTCCATGACACCAGCCAACCTTCCCCCAGAAGGCCCGGACGAGATGAACCTCACGATGTGCGCCGGAGAGAGCGTCTACTTCAGCCTGCCCTTCCAGGACCCTGAAGGAGAACATCTCAACGTGAGCGTGGATGTGCCGTGGGTTGAACCCTTTGAGAACCTCACCCTTCTTATCTCACCCCCCCGGGAAGGATTCTATAATATCACCGTTGTGGTCTCGGACCCCTCCGGGGGTGAGAAGATCTCCATACTCCACCTGAGGGTGATTCCTCTTGAGCTCCCCGAGGTTTTCCTCCCGGGGAGTGTGGTCCTCACGGAGAGGGAGAGGGTGGAGGTGGCATTCCTCGAGCAGCCCCCCCAGTGCGGGCTGCTCTACATCAACGTAACGCCGCTTGAATGGGTGTGGGTGGAGAACTGCACCCTCCATCTTGCGCCTTGGGACGGGGACAGCGGACGGTACAACATAACGGTAACCGTGGGCCTCCTTAGGGGGCCCTCCAGGGCATATAACCTTCAAGTGGAGGTGAGAATGAACCTCTCCACCTTCTCCTATTCCCTTAACATCACGCCCCTAGCTGAGGTGTATCCCCCAGGGAGCATGGTGAATCTCAGTGTGAACTACACCGGTTACTCCGCACCCTTAAGGTTCTTCTGGATCATTCGGATAGACGGCAACCTGACCCGCAACCTCTCCGGCAGTGACGTCGTCCTGGAGCTTGCCTCCCCCGGGGCCTACCGTGTGGAGCTCCACCTTGAGGGATTAGGGATGCTTCAGGAGGTCTCCTTCGAGGTTGTGGAGGAGAGGGCCGGGGTCGGGGAGAGGGAGAGAGATTGGACCATCCCCTCAGTTGCAGCGGCAGTTATCCTGCTCTGTCTCCTTCTGGGGTTCTGGATCCTTTCAAAAAGAGGAAGGAGTGGGATAGAAGAGTGAACGTGGAGCCTTCCGCCCCCTTGGGGTCCAAAGCAGAGATAAGAAGCAACCTTGGGGCGGGGGCAGAAGCCGTAGAAGGGATGCCTCCCTTATATGGAGGGGGTGACAGACTTTGATAACTCCTCTAAAATGGTCCTCTGATCAACTGTGCCCGGGGTTACTTTCAATCTACCAAAAATCTTAATATGCCGATTGCAAATCCTCCCTTCCCTACGGTATTGAAAAGGCCCGTCGCCATGAATGGGGGAGGGCCCCAGGGGGCTCTGTGAAGTCCATTCCACCAGGCGGGCCACACCATTTTAAAGGTGGGATGAGACTGAAGATGGAAGGGATGCACGTCATACACTTCTTTTGGAAGGACCTCTCTCCCCACCTTATTCTACACCCCGTCGTAGCTGATGGGCTCTCCCTCTCCCACCCCAAACCATCTCTGATTCAGGTGCACAGGCTCTCTTTAGGGGAGGTGTGGAACTACACGGTTCTCCCCGGGAGATGGTGTGTGGGAAGACTTGAGGAGGAGAGTTATCTCCCTTGCCCAGAGGGGAGGGTTCTGAAGGAATTTCACATCTGTCCCCGCTGCAGGGCCTCTCTGGGGAAGCCCACGTTGAGGGAGATATTCGAGCCCGAGGAGGGTTGCGAGGGGGAGATATGCGAGAAGCCTCACGTGGTGTACCTAGCCTTCTACGGGGAGAAGATGAAGGTAGGTATGACCCCCGAAGAGAGGCTCTTGAAGAGGGCTGTGGAACAGGGGGCGGATGCGGTGGGAGTCCTTCTCCACCTTGAGAACAGACGGGAGGCAAGGGCGGAGGAGAAGAGGATTTCCAAGGAGCTCAGGGTCCCGCAGGCTCTTCCCGCCCGGGAGATACTCGCCGGGATGAGCAGGGGCTTCAAAAGGGAGGTCATAGAGGAGAGATACAGGAGGGTGCTGGAGGCCGTTGGTGGGGAGGAGGAGCTCACCATCCTTCGGGGATATCCATTAGAGAGACTCTCCTCCGCCCCCTCTCCGTGGAAGGGAAAGAGAATTCACGGGAGGGTCCTGGGCGCGAAAGGGAGGTACATAATCGTTCAGATGGGGGGACCGAAGGCCATCAATACAGGAAAGCTCCTGGGGAGGGTGCTGGTTGAGGGGAGCACAAAGCCCTCTCTTGAGGAGTTCTAGCTTTCAGGTGCCAGGCGTAGGCTCTCGGGGTATAGGACCCCAGCGGCCAAGATAAGTATGAAGAAGAGCGCAACCACTATTTTGAAAAGCGTAGCCGAGGAGGGGTACTCCACATATCGGTTCACGAGAGGACCATGAAGGATACCATCAGAACGGTGAAGAGAGAGAGGGGCAGCTCTCTCACCTCCTTCTTTGGGGAGACCTCTTCCTCTCGTGCTCCTTCCTCAGTTTGTCATAGGACCTCATCATCTCCTCCGTTATGGAGGGTTTCAGGCCATCCAAAGCCTCTAGGAAGTCCGCCATTCTGATGGGCACCTCCCTCTTCAGCCGGAGGGCACGGGCAAGGGCTATGGAGGCCGCCTCCCTCACCAGATTCTCCAGGTCTGCCCCAGAGAAGCCCCTGGTCATGGCGGCCAGCTTCTTCACATCCACATCCTTCCCTATAAAGCGCCCTCTCATGTGAATCCTAAGTATCTCCTCCCTAGCCCTTCTTGACGGTGGCGGGACATATATCACCTTGTCAAATCTGCCGGGCCTGAGGAGGGCTGGATCCACAAGGTCAGGCATGTTGGTGGTCCCCACAACTATGATGCCAGAGGTGTCCTCCAGGCCGTCAAGCTCCGAGAGTATCAAAGAGAGGATTCTGGGGGTGACGTCGTCGGTTGTGTAGAAATCCCTTCTCTTCGCTATGGCGTCTATCTCGTCCAGAAGAAGTATGGCGGGCTTTCTCTTCCTTGCCTCCTCAAAGAGCCTTGTTATGGCCGCCTCGCTCTCGCCATACCACTTCGACATGACGTCAGAGCACTTTACCGATATCATATCCACGTTGAGCTCCGAGGCGATGGCTCTAAGAAGCAGTGTCTTGCCGCACCCGGGGGGACCGAATAAGAGGATGCCTTTGGAGGGCTTCACCCCGTATTTCTCAGCCATCTCAGGCTCCAGAAGAGGAACCATTATGGCCTGCTTGAGCTCCTCCTTTATATCGTCAAGGCCACCCACCTGCTTGAAGGAGGTCCTTCTGAAGCCCTCCATCTCGCTTAAGGTCCGAATCGCTTTCTCCTCCTCACCGGCTGCCTCCTCCTCGGGGAAGACCCTCTTTACAAAGGAGTGGGCAACGCCCGCCGCCGGGGCGGAGAGGGCGGTGAGCACCACGTAGGCCAAAAAGACCCAGGATATCTCAGCCCCCTCAACAAAGTAGAGGACGGCGAAGGATAGCACGATGATAAGTATTGGCAGGAGCCCCTTCGGATCTCCCGCTATCGCCTTCATATCGGAGGGGTCCCTCTCCCTATAATACTTGTATGCGAGGTAAGCTAAGGCCCCCCAGAGAATGATGAGCAAGAAGGGGCCCGTATCCTGCATGTTCTCCGAGAGGACCCTTGATATCACCTGGGTCCTGGGATATGAGAGCTGGCCCAAGGAATCAAGCCACAGGGAGGGTGTAGCGCCCAGTATGGGTATGGCAAAGGCTCCTCCGAAGGGTGCAAGGAAGACCGTGAGGAAAACAAGGTAGGAGAAGCGGTAGTCAAAGAATCCTATGAAGAGCACGAGTAGGGAGAAGAGAAGGAAGACCCAGCCGAACTCAAGGTTCTGATAGGAGGCGGCTGGGGAGACCAGTATCGCAAGGAGGATCAGAGAGAGATAGGGATATCTCATTCCCAGCGCCCCAAGACCCACTGCCAGTATCAGTGCGAGCCAAATGGGGTAGAAGGGAGCCCAAAGAAGCCCTGCTATCGCCAGGATGAAAAAGAGCACACCCCTCACATGCCCCCGCATATGGGGCGATAGGAGCCAATTGACTACTCTCTCCTCCCTGCCCTGAAGCCCTCTCCCCCGCCTCTTCTCCTTTCTGTACCTCTCCTTCAGCTCATCCAAGTAGCTGGCCAGCTTGGGGAAGGTCAGGATGCCCGCGATGAAGAGTATGGGCATTATGAGAACAAGGGGGGAGAGGGACCTCTTCAGTGGGAACCCCACCTTGTAGGTCAGAGGGTTCACGGTGAACCTCAGAACGTACTCCTCGGCCGCATTGGGGACCCGGATGGTTTTTGTATATGTAGAGTTCTCGTATTTCACAACCACAGTGTAGAGGCCCTCGTGCACAGGGAAGGGTGTGAAGGCATAGCCGTCCGTGCTCCGCACGGTATATGACCAGGTCTCGTTGGAGAAAGTGACGGTGGCTCCGTCCACCCTCCTTTCATTCTTCTCGTCGTATATGTAGACAGTCAGTGTCACGTTGTAGCGGGGGGGCGGTGTGGGTGGAGGGGGTATCTCATACTGATATCTCCTTGAAGATATCATCTCATTGTACTTGTCGTACGCCTCAACCCACCACGTGACATTGGTTCCGTAGCTGTAGCCGTTCATTCTGAAGACCTGGTCAAACTTCATATCCGCCCTTTTTATGATAACGTCCGGTCTTAAGGTGTAGATGGTGATATTGAAGGGCTTTCCGCTCTCTGCCTCCTCCCTGTCCCAGTCTACTCCTATGTTTTCATAGAAGTCGCTCCCCACCCAACCCCCCACCTTCTGCACCACATAGCTGTACTGGGGGGAGGATATAGAGGAAGCCTCATCGTCCCATACAGTGATGGTGAAGCGCACCTGAGTTCCCCCGGGGTAGCCTGGGATTATAACGTACATGCTGGTGGTGTTTATCCTCTTGAACTGGTATCCGCCAGTGGTTCTCTCCCCCCCCGGGTAGAAGAGCTCTACATTGAGGTTGGCCGCGGATATTATAGTTCCCCTAGAGCGTATTGTGACGTTAACGCTCTGGCCGTCTAGGGGGTTCATGGGTGTGTAGATCACCTCTATGTTGTCCTCGAAGGTGCCCTCCCAGCCGGTGGCCTCCCTCATCTCACCGCTGAGGAGGAGAAGGAAGGCGGTGCCCACAGCGCTAGAGGCTCTTTTCTCACTTTCATTCCTCCTTTCATCAGGCTCCCACAGAAACCCTAAGCTTCTGCCAGATGATCTTCTTTATCTTCACCCTCTCCAAGGTCCCCAGGGCGGCCAGGGAAGCGAGAAGGTACTCCACCGGTATAGCCGC
>NJDV01000096.1 GCA_002254765.1 Thermoplasmatales archaeon ex4484_36
CCATTTTCCTCTCCGCCCTCCTCTCCAGCGTGGACTGCTTCAGCTGATGCGGCTCACCGTCAAATACGAAGATGAGTCGCACGTCCTCTTTCAGGTAATTGGCCACCCTTGTGAGAAGCCCTTTGAGGTGTGAGGTGGGCCTTCCTCTGGAGTCCTTAAGCGGCTGGCCATCGGGGGTCCTTATGGAGGAGAGGAACTGATATATGGTGAGGGTCTCTGCCAGGGCCCTCGTGTTGGGGAAGTAGGGAGTAATAAGGAAGGATATGGGGGCGAGCCCATCTCCTACCAGGCTCATACCCCTTCTCCGGGCCCACTGGCTTAACTCGCTGAAGTTTCCCTCAAGCCTTCCCCTCCAGGCCCTTATATGTCTCTCTTCCTCCTGAAGTATCCTGAGGGCCGCCATCTGTGAGTGGGGGTTTACCATGTAAGATATCGTGTTTTTGATCTCAAGGGCCCTTTTCACGGTCTCCCTATCCGCTATAAGCCAGCCCACCCTGAGGCCCAAAGCCCCGGCGGTCTTGGAGAGGGAGGACGTGGTCATGGCCCCCCGCAGCTCCGCGGCGAGGCCTCTCAAAGGGTGGAACATTCCGTAGACCTCATCCGCCAGAACGGGTGCTTCAAGCTCTTGCAGGGCCCTCCACGCCTCCTCCCCAAGGGGGGCCCCGGTTGGGTTGTGGAGGTGTGAGAGAATGACCCCGTCCCCCCTGTACTCTCCAAGGTCCAGTCTGAAGCCCCCTTCCGCCCTCCGGGGGAGATGGTAGGTGGGGAGGGAGAGAAGCCCAGGGAGGGCCCTCAAGGGGTAGTAAGTAGGCCACTCCACGGCGACCCTTTCACACCTCTCCTTCAGTATAAAGACCGCTATCAGGTTTGCCTCGGAGGTCCCCGCCGTTATGAGCACCTCCTCTTTCTCAACACCCCACCTCTCTGCCACTGCCTCCCTCAGCTCATCTAACCCTGCATGGGGCGGCGGAGAGGGCACACCCCTCAAAGACACCTCAACCTCTGGAGGAGGAAGCGAGCTCCCCGTCAGGTTGATCTCGCACCCCTCCGCCCTCATAATCCAATCCAGGTGTTCGAAGCCCATGGGGCATAATAAGATTCAAATCTATAAAAAGCCTCTCTGGCCCTATGAAGCCTGAAGAGAAACGTCTCATAAGGCGCCTCTCCTCCATGGAGGAGGAGATGGTCAGATTCTTGAGGGATATCATAGCAGTGCCAGCCCTCTCCCCGGAGAGCGGGGGTGAGGGGGAGGAGAAGAAGGTGGAGAAGATCCTTCAGCTCATCGATGGGTGGGGCTTTGACTCGGTGGAGAGATACGATGCACCCGATGAGAGGGTCCCCTCCGGCAGAAGACCCAATGTCCTATTGAGGGTGAGAGGGAGAGTGGGAAACCTCCCCCCCTGGTGGGTCTTCGTCCACACAGATGTTGTCCCCCCCGGGGACCTCTCCCTATGGGAGTCAGACCCGTGGAAGCTTAGGAGGGAGGGAGAGAAGCTCTACGGAAGGGGGACAGAGGATAACGGCCAGGAGCTTGTGGCCTCCCTCTTCGGGCTGAGGGCACTGCTTGAGGAAGGAATGAGGCCTGCAAGGGATGTCAACATCTTCCTGGTGGCAGACGAGGAGACGGGGTCCGAGAAGGGGCTAAAGTACCTCCTGAAGGAGCACAAAGGCCTCTTCGGCGCAGATGACCTCTACATCGTACCGGACAGCGGTGAGCCCGACGGCTCACTGGTGGAGGTGGCCGAGAAATCTATACTCTGGGTCCGCGTGACCACACACGGAAAACAGGTTCATGCCAGCACCCCGGGGAAGGGGCTCAACGCACACCTTGCAGGCATGAAGTACTCCGTTGAGGTGAGAGAGGAGCTGAAGAGGCGGTTTGCAGCGGAGGATCCCCTCTACGACGAGCCCTTATCCACCTTCGAGCCAACCAAGAAAGAGGCCAACGTGGACAACGTGAACACCATCCCGGGGATGGACGTGCTCTACTTCGACTGCCGGGTCCTGCCGCAGTACAGGGTGGGGGAGGTACTCGCCGTCTTCAGGGAGGTGGCAGATGCTGTGGGAAGAAAAACGGGCGCCAGAATAGAGGTCGAGCCCGTGCAGATGCAGCAGGCGGCTCCCCCCACGCCGCCTGACTCCCCGGTGGTGGGGCTCATAAGAGAGGCGGCGGAGGCCGTCTACGGCGTCAGAGTGCGCCCTGGGGGGATAGGAGGGGGGACGTGCGCTGCCATACTGAGGGACGCCGGCCTTCCGGCAGCGGTCTGGAGCCGGATAGACGAGACCGCTCACATGCCCAATGAATATTCCCTCCTTCCAAATCTTGTGGGCGACGCAAAGGTTTATTCCCTCCTCTTCCTACGGTAAGACGGTGAGAAAATGGTTCTGATATCGGCTTCCATACTCTCAGCGGACTTCGCTCACCTGGAAGAGGACGTGAAGAGGGCGGAGAACGCCGGGGCGGACATGATACACATAGACGTAATGGACGGAAGGTTTGTTCCCAATATTACCATCGGGCCACCCGTTGTCAGGTCCATAAGGGATGTGACGGAGCTCCCCTTTGACGTGCACCTCATGATAGTGGAGCCGGAGAGGTACCTGGAGGATTTCGCCAATGCCGGAGCGGACCTGCTGACGGTGCATCAGGAGGTCTCTCCCCACCTTGACAGGACCCTTCACGCCATAGAGGAGCTTGGAATTAAGCCGGGGGTGGCCTTAAACCCCCACACGCCCGTTCAGACCATAAAGCATGTCAGCGGTTTTCTCGGGGGGGGAGATCGAAGAGAACCTGCGGAGGCTCATAGAGGCACAGAATCTCTAGATCAGAGCACCTCTCCTTCAACACTGCCCGAGGCCAGCACCCTTCCATCCACAAGGCTCACAGAGGTGAAAAGGAGCCTGCCGGGCTCTTTTGGGTCCGCCGCCACGCTCAGGAAGAAGCCGCCCTCTGCAGGGAGGGGCAGGGGGAGTCTCACGGGAAGCGAGAGAAGCGGCCTCTCCCTGTAGAAGTATATCTTCATTGTGGGGTTGGGCTCGCCCAGGAAGGTGAAGAAGCCCTCGGGAGAGGCCCTCTTAAGAAGTCTGTAATGGTAAGAGAGCGTGATACCTCTTTTAGCACCATCCCTCTCTATGTAGACGGTTTCGTCCTCTCCGAAGCTCTGGACCCTCTCCCTTACGGGGTCCACCACGAGGAAGTACCTCCCGCCAGTGGAGGTTAAAGAGATGTTCCAGAGGGGGTCGGTGGCGGATGTGTTGAGCTGAAACGTCACTCTGTGCACCTCAATGAGCTCCTCCCCCCGGGCGCTTAGGAATCCCTCAAGGACCCCCAGAACATCTTGGTGGAGCCGTAGAGGCTCACGTTGTAGCCCTCCCCGGGAGCAGGGAAGTGCTGGAAGGGGAGGACCTCGGAGAAGTTCGTCTCCTGCGAGGGAGGGAAGGAGATCAATCCACCTCCTCCGGCAACAATCCTCCACGCCCTCTCCTCAAACTTCCACGCCCTCTCCTCAAACTTCAGGAGGACTCGGTAGCCGCCAAAGGTCCCCCAGACGGTCAGGTTCACCCCCCGGGGGAAGTGGTGCCCCCTCTCCACCTCCACCCACCCCTTCAGCTTCAGGCCACCGCTTGAGCCCTTAAAGGTTATCAGTGCTGAATCCCCCGTAGCGTTCACTTCAATGAGAAGGTTCAATACAGCGGGAGGAAGCGGTAGAGGGGAGGGGTCAAGCCCCCTGAGCGAGAAGGCGGGTCTGCATGGAGCCCTCCAGATACTCTTCTATCATGACAGAGGGGGTGGGATTGAGGTGAGCATCCTCCCTGGTTGCGTAGCCCTGCACCTTCGTTTCCCCAGCGGCGTGGATGGTCTGAGTGAAGTTGAAGGTTCCATCCGGGGAGCTTAAGGATGCGTAGAAAGAGCTGGTGAAGGATTTCGCATCTCCCACCTTCAGGGGTGTGAGGTTGAAGGCAGCCCTCTGCACCTCAGGGAAGCGCCTCTCCCCGGGGGGGGAGCTCCCGAGGGGGCCTCTTTCTGCCCCGGGGTGGAGGATGGAATAGGCTGTGTTGAATAGGAGAAGGGAGACCAGAAGAGCCACTACCTCCCTCCTCACTTCACCCCCCTCCGAAGATTGACTGCAGGTCTGTTCCCTCAACCTTCATCACGTAGAGGAGCTGTCCCGTCTGGGCGTCGATTCCAGCGCTGAATGTGTTTCCGCTGGCGTAGAGGGTATCGCTCTGGACCAGATAGGAGAGTTTTGACGTGGGAGGGGTAAGGCCAGTCAAGGAGCTCACGAGAACGAGGGAGGGATTAGATGTGTAGCCCACGCTCCCCATAACGTAGAAGAATCTGAACCCCTCCTGAAGGCCCCCTGACGAGTACCCCTCCCCTCTCACCTGCCGGTCAGATTTTAGAAGCCTCTCGGCGGCGGAGACCGTAAGAAGCTCTTCCCCCACCTCCACCCTCCCCATTGGAGCTCTCCCACCCACTCGCCCCAGCTCCTGAAGAACATACCTTTTAATCTCTGTAACATCCCCTGCAAAGTTCCTCATCTCGGTCTTCGCTACCAGGATGTTGTAGGCGAATTTAGGGGTCTTCCCCGTGGCCTGGTAGGCCTCACGGTACTCCTCGTCACTGGCAGCGTATCCGAAGGTGAGGTTCCACATGTAGGTAGTGTTCCTCGTTATGGTATCCTCCGTCCAGTTGAACATCGCCCCTGTCAGGAAGGTCTTCTGAGGAGTGTACTCCTCCATGAACTCCCTAAGCCCCCCGCTCCGGTTTAGGGCGAGCTCTATCGCCTCCGAGAGGGGGAAGACGTCAACGGTGGAGGAGTCGCTCCCGTCGTCGGGTGCGAGGTCCCAGGGTTTGAACTCACCCCCCGGGCTCCTGCTGTAGTAATGTCTGCCGGGGCAGCTTCCCCACACCACCTCCTCAGTGCCCTCCCTCAGGTTCCTCGCCTCCTCTATGTCCCTTGTGGTCGTCAGGTCAATGATGAAGGTCTCCTCTTCCCCCACGAAGGTCTGATTGGTCCTGGTACGCCCCTTGAGGACGAAGGGTGAGTTTTCTGATATCCAGAAGGACCTGTTGAAGTTCAGAAAGCCGAAGAAGCTGGAGGTTACGTTAATCTGCATGCTCCTGAAGCCGTAGAGCTTGCCGGACCTAACGGCCCTCCAGTAGTAGGTCTGTTCGAACTCGGAGCCCTCTACCTTAGCCGTGTATGTTCCGGTATCTCCAACTTTTATACTCTGACCATCCCCGTAGATGCTCTCGTCCAGCGAGGGCACCTCAGGCTCCTTTAGATTGGGGTAGTTCCTCATCCAGCCCGAGTAGTTCACGGGAATCTTCACCCTGGGAATAGTATCTACCCTGATTGAGCCCTCATTGTAGTTCTTCACTATTCTTCCGTTGTAGAGGTCGTGGTAGCCTGTATGGATGGCTGAGATGGATCCAGGAATGGTCTGAGGGTCCCTATCGGAGCCCTCTATGGTGAGGGTGAAGGTGGCCTCGGTGTCCTCGGTTACCGCAAGGGCCCTGTGGGTCTCCTTGAAACCGTCCTCCACCTCAACTATCCCCTCCACGATCTGAACAAGGGTCCCCTCGCCCACCAGCGTGTACCTCTCCCACTCCCCGCTGGTGCGGTTTTCCCAGTACATATACGCCCTCACTGTGTAGGCGTATACCGCCCGATCTCCAATCCTGTAGTCGGGGACCTTCAAGGTGAAGTTCTCCGGCAGTGACTCTATGTCGGAGGAGCTCTCGTGGTTCTCGTTTTCAACGCTCCTATTCACCCAATCGTAATTAAAATTTCTCTGAAGGGTGAGATACAAGAAGTGTTAAATTTCTGAAAGCCCTTGCACTAAAGGAGGTGGTGATAGTCTGCAGATGGTTGGCCTTTGTCATATTTGCGGAAAGCCCGCGGTCGGGACGTGCCCCTCCTGCGGAAGACCAGTGTGCGGGGCGTGCAGGGTGCCGCCGCTGGGCTACTGCAAGATGTGTGCGGGGGGTAGATCTCTTTGAAGCTGAACGCCGATTTCTTACCGAGAACACCCTGGGCAAGGGAGGAACCTCCGGAAGAGGTGCACCCCGGCCCCGAAGAGGTCCCCTTCATAAGGAGGAAGCCTGATGTGGAGGCTGTGATGAGGGTGGCGGAGGAGGCCTTATCGCAGGTGGAGCCGAAGAACCTGATAGTTGCGGGCCACGGCGGTTCAATAACGACATTCAAGGGAATACACTCCTCTCTGGTAGAGTACAGGGATTCCCCGCAGGTCTTCTTTGTGGACACCGTTGACAGAAGGTGGCTAGATCTGGTGAAGAGGAGGGCGGGGAAGAGAGAGAGTCTCCTTGTCATTGTGTCCAAATCCGGCAGGACCCAGACGCTTCTGGAGGCTGTCCAAAGCCTCCGGGGATATCCCACAGTGGTTGTGACCCAGCCCACAAAGAGCCCCTTG
>NJDV01000097.1 GCA_002254765.1 Thermoplasmatales archaeon ex4484_36
GGTGTAAACTGTATTCTGCGATACTTGCACCCCAGCGCCCTGGCGAACGTCATAACCATCAGCGATTTAGCAGTCCCGGGGAAATCCTCAAAGAGGATGTGCCCATCCGCCAGGATTGCCAGAATCACGTGTTCCAGGACATTCCTCTTTCCAATAATGGCCTTCTCCACCTCTCTTATGAGTGCGTTGCATGTGGCTGACACAGCTTTGATCTCCTTGAGCAGCTGGGGATCAGACGTTCTTCTGGCAGGGGCTGATGGCGCCGCCGGCGGGGCCTTTGGGGGGGCCGCCGGGGGTCTTGCACCGGGGGCTGCAGGAGGTGCAGCAGGTGTTCCCTGCGCAGGCGGTTTGCCGGGTGGCACAGTTGCTGTTTGTCTTACTTCCGGGCTCATTTCTCATCACCTTCTCCATAACCTCATTAACCTTCACATCCGGTCATTTTTGACGTGGAACCCCATATCCAGAGGGTCAACCACCTCCATCATAATGGCTGAATCTTTTTAATCTTTTCCATAAGCCTCTCCATATCCTCTGGTGAATATACCTTGTTCTCCTCTCTCAACAGCTCCTGGAGCTCAGGGTCTCTAATTGCGGAGAGTATCACCGATTTATTTAGGCTGGCGAACTCCTCGGTAGAGAGGCCCTTTACCAGTCTTATCTTCTCCTGCAAAGCGAGCCTCAACCTCATGGTCTGCACCCGTGCATCCCTTGGAAGGTTTCTCCTCTGGTGGAGTTCTGTAATGTTAAAGCGGTGTATCCAGCTTTCCTTCTCCCTCAGAGCGTATGTTATGGCCACGAAAAGCATCGTTAAGAACCCTATTAGAGAGCCCGCAAGGTAGGGGTCAGACGTTATGAATGCCGTTCTTCCCAGGGTTCCATACACCGTTTTAAGAGGCGGAGATGAGACAAAGTGCTTGCTCTCATCGATGAGCACCGTTACAGTCTCACCCTCAATGGGTGGGACCATATGGTAGATCAGGGTGAGCAGGAACCTCCAGTTGTCGTAGTCATATAATGGGTCCCCCATCTTTCTACCGTAGAGATCAGGTCTGTCTATTGTCCAATAATCGGGAGTGTTGTCCACGATGGTATTGGGGTCCTCTTCGTCCGCTTTTGATATTGTCCCCTCACCTCCAACTTCGCTGGCGATCTCCCTATCCTCGTCAATCAGGCCGTCACCGTCGTTGTCCTTGCCATCCCCCGTAGGGTCCTCCGGGTAGGTCACATCAAAGGTGATGTGGTTCATGGTGTAGAGATCGTTTATGAAAATAGACGGGTCGCTGATGAAAACTATAGACCCAAGATTGGGAAGCTCCTGCAGGGGATACTTTTTGACCTGCCCTTTAGGTTTTTCAAAATCAGGATTGGTATATACGCATTCACCCGTTTTTACATCCACCGCTCCGCTTCCGTCATCTGCAACGGGCACCTCAACTATCAGCTTGATTCTGTCGGAGGGATAGGCGGGCTTATCCACCATCTCCTCAGTAGACTCTGCAAGGGAGAGCTTTCCGTCGCCGTTCATATCCACGAATCCTCTCTCACTGCTCTGGGCGTAGACCCAGGCGTTCTGCAGAACGTACAATCCTGTCGGTCTATAAGAGATCAATTGAAAGCTCTCAAGGTCTTCATCTATGAGGCCATCTTCGTCGTCATCTAAACCGTTTAAGATCTCCTCGTTTATGAGGCCGTCATCATCGTCATCTAAAGGATCCTCGTCTATACCCTCATTAGTCTCATCCACGTATCCGTCGTTATCGTTGTCCTGCACATCGGTTGTGAGCACGTAGTTGTCCTGGTCGTTATCTATGCCGTCAAGTGGGTCCTCATCTATTACCCCGTCCCCGTCTTGGTCGTCGTCCATAACGCCATCGGCGCCTTCTATCCAGTTTTTATTGTACCTGTCAGAGGGAAGATGGGCTTCAATTATCGGGAAGCTGGAGTTCTTATCGAAGTTCTCATCGTAGAACTGGCCGCCGTAGAAGGTCACGCCAAATCTGCTGGCCAGGGCATTCGCATAGGTATAGTCATCTGCTATTATCGCATGCCCACCTCTTCTGACAAAATCTTCAATAGCCAGGATCTCAGAGCGGGTGTAGGGGCGCTCCACACCCACGCAGAGGTAAATCGTTGTTTTCGGATCCACCAGACCACCCATCAGAACGGTGGGGCTGGAAACAATTGTTTTGACTGTATAATCCGGGTTCTCATCACCGTTGGTATCTAGACTGCCCATATACTTCAGATCCTCATAGAAGGTGCTCAGATCGTCATAGTCGTTCCCAAAAGGTGATAGGTGGGATCTGTATGCGTAGTCCTTGTTCAGTACCAAAGCGCTCCCGTAATAGAGGTACGGTGCAATAATATATATTACCACTATGACAAATAGCAGGACCAGTGCCAGCAATCTCTTTTTCATCTTCATCTGGAACACCTCACTGTACTCCCCCTTCTGCTCCCTCTTTCAGTATGATCTCCGTCTCTGGAGCCTCCTCCTCGGATATAGCCAGCGCACCCACCGCCCCTATTTGACTGGGTTCGATCCTGTTAAGGCTTTCGGAGACCCTATTGATAGCCTCTATCGCCTTCTGCCTGTGCTCCTCTGTGATTAAGTGGTCGCTGTAGCGGGCTTCCTCTAGAATGTCGAGGAAGCGGTCCATGCTCTCGGCATCAATGGGCAGAGCTGCTCTCACGGCCTCCTCAAACTCTCTGAATGTGTCCGCCTTCCTTCTCAAGTAACCATACCTCTTAAGCCATTTTGTGAGGTCCTTGTAAAGGGGCCCACGCGCGGTACCGTTTTCGGTGGTGGTATTGGTGGGTGATAGGTGCCCGTTTCCGACTGCTGACTCTCCCGATAATACTTCATCCCAACGAAGGTTACATTTATCTTTATCGGTGTGTCCTCGGTGGCTGTGAACTCCGTACCATATGTCGTATCTCTCAGATTGCTTGTGAAATTAAAGGTGCATCTGCCCTGTGAGTCCGTATATCTCACAGTGGTGTTCACAAGGCTCTGGTAAGTTATCTGAAGGATCACTTTCCCATAGGCTATAGGCTGCCCTTTCTTACCTATCTCTACAGGGTTCCTCTCCAGGACCTTCACAGTAATGCGCATGGGGTTCTCAGGAGTTATCTCGTCCTGGTATATGTCAAAGAGGCCGTCGTCATCCCTATCATCCGGCTTTTCCAGAATCTCTATCACTGTGGCGGACCACACCTCCATTGTAACCCGCGCTTCGCTTCCCAAGTAGTTGGTATTCCCCCTGAAGACCACCTTTAACACCGCTGTGCCTACGGTGAGCTGGGTGGGGACTGTTCCCGTTATTGTGAAGGTGCCTTTGCTCTCCCCCTCCACCGCGGATGTGAATTCCGCCTTCCCCAGCTCGTATGTGGAGGTTCCCTGAAGGATGTAAGCCCTCACCTCAGCCCTCGGAACCGGTTTGTTTATTATCTTCCCCCGGTAGGTCTCAAGGACCTTACCCGAGACAGTTATGGGGTCGCCCCTAACCAGCATCTGAGGAAGACTCCCAGTGTCAATGACTATAGCCGTGCGGGCTGTAACATTATATATAACAGGCTGAGAGAACGCTGGCATATAAGCATCATTCGGATAGAACCTCACTCCGTTGGGGCCCTCGGGGAACTCCTGAGAGCCATCAAAGCGGGCGATGATTATGACACTCCCTACGCTCTGCTTCCGCGGTATGACCCAGTTGTCCAGTGTGAACTGCCCTGAACCGTCCGTTGTGGCATTGCCTATCTCCTCCCCGGGGTTCTTGTATATCTGGGTGATATCTACCTCGGCTTTCTGCCAATATATGTGGACCTTCCTCCCGGGGATCCCCCTCCCTGAATCGTCAAGGAGCATCCCTGTGATTACCGCCGTTTCGCCCTTTATCCCCGTGCCGCCCTGAAGGACTATCGTGGTTATGGATACCACTGAGAAGGGGTCTCCGTCGGTATCAGAGTACATACTGCCGTCATAATAGTTCACATATGGATTGGAAACAAAGGTGGCCAGTATCGGAACGGGGCCCAGAGGGTGCGTGGGCTCAATGTTGATGTCAAACACCACCTCCCCGTTGCTGTCTGTTGTGGCGGTCATGAACTTCTCGTAACCTGTTCTGTACCCCCACCAGAACCTTATCTCCTGCCCCGGCACTCCCCTGGGGAACGTGGGGGTTGAAAGCTCCTTGTCCAGAAGCTTGACCCTTATGTGAACCACATTCCAGCGGTGAATATCCCCCTGGGGATCCTGATAGGGTCTCCTAGTAATGTACACCTTCTCAACGTTCTCAGTGTCCTCCATCTCAAGCTCCACGGAGAGCTCCGTATGAGCTCTCACAATGTATGTGGTTGTGTTTGTGGACGGCAGATAGTAAGGCTGCCTTCCAGAGGTTGCCCTGGGTTTGAACTCAGCCCTCACGGGAACCTCCCCCAAAGGCTGTATAGACTTTATCAATATTGTAAAAGAGAAAGTACCGTTTTTATTTGTTATATACTGGGCCTGCATCTGCTCGTAGTACGATGTCCCCTGCTCGCCCCAGTAACCGTACACTATATACTTGTCAGAGAAGGTCTCCTCCCCTATAACCAGCTTGGGACCTTCCCTCACGCGGTCCAGGTGATACTTCCAGTAGTCGACGACACTTCCGTTGATCGTTATCTGATAGGTCCTGTAGACCCACGTCTCCTCCCCCGAAGCCTCGAAGAGTATCATGGTCGGCCTTTTCACATAAACTGTAACCGTGACATTTGCAGGCTTGTAATACATGTTCGTAGCAGGGTTGTAAGTGGATTGGAAATCTATCATGACGGTGTGGGGTCCAGCCTCAATGGTGAGCGGGACCACGAATTCCGCGGAATAATAGGCGCGGGGGTCCGTTCCTCCACGACTCTCTGTTAGGATGTCGGTATAGTACTGTCCGTCAAAGAAGAGCTTCAAGGTCTTCTGGCCCATGAAGGTCTCCGGGACAGATTTATCTTCAATGTAGCCGGAGACATTGAAGCTGTGCCCCACAACAACGTAGGTGTGATCCACGTTGGCGCTTAGCTCAATGTTGTGCCAGATGGAGATGAAGAGCCTCTTCTCAAATGGCCTGCGGGCAATGAATGCAAAGGGGTCCTCGTCTATCAGGCCATCGTCGTCGTCGTCATAACCATAGCCCACCCCTGTATCGTTGGCAGTGATGTTGAATGAGAAGGCACCGCCAGTTTGGTTGTTGTCAGGGTCGTCATATTGGGTCTGGACGGCAGTCTCATAAACGAAGGGAGAGGCGTCGTCCCATATAATCTTGATCCACGCCCCTTCAACTGGCATCTCCCCCGATTCTCTGGCCTCGTTGGAGTTGTTGTCCTCATAAAGAATTCCCTCCACCTGAAAAGTCTCCCCGTAGTCCACGTTCAGGGGCCATTTGGTTATCTGGAAAAAGACCGATGTATTAACGGCCACTATCCTAGCCCCCTGCCTTCCATCGTCCACAAGGGGCTTGATATTCTCCTCAGAGGGGAGCGATGATGATGAATGGACTATCCCCTCCTTAACGATCCTCCCCTCAGGGATCAGAACGCTCCCCGGGGTCACAGGCTCAGCGATGGGAGAGCTGTTGCCTGCCACCAAAGGGAGGGATGGAACCGCTAAAAGCACCATCAAAACGAGCACGTAGACGTTTCTCATACTACTCCTCCAGGACACGTTTGTTTTTCCACCCGACGCCGTAATCTGGGAGTTGCCCAGGGGGGCGGTTGGATTAATACGGAGTCTGTATAAATATCTTTCGTCAGCGTCTTTCTTTCCAGCCGGTCCAGTGTAGTCTTTCCTCTTCTGCATGTGCACCACTCCTAAGCTCCATAGCGTCATCATGCCTGCCAGGGAAGGGCATGCTCACAGGAGCTCACAGACACGACGCCTTGTTCTTATGTCCATTTTAGTGGCAGTTTATTATAAAGGTATTTGTCAGATGTGCATAAAGAGAGTATAGGCGAGGGCCGCCGCGAGAGAGGAGAGGAGAAGGAGGCCGGGAATGGCCACGAGGAGTGCTCCGAGAAGCGCCGATAACTGTCCAAGCCAGGATACGCCTCCGTCTGTCCCCGGGGGGACCCTGCGGGAAGGCTCTGTAATCAGATAGACCTTATCGCTTAAGACTCCAATTTCCGATGCGAAGGAGTCGGCAGCGGCCGAGGCAACCGCCACAATGAAGAGAAAAGAAGCCAGCCCCGGGGAGAGCCCCTCAAGGGGATCATAGAGCACAGCCACTAAGGTGGCTACTACACCGTTGGAGAGAACGTTTTTGAGGCCTCTCTCCCCTCTCAAGCCCTCACCTAGACCTCTTCCCCGTTTATAGTCGTATTTCCAGACAGTGACCAGATAGGTGAGGAAGAGGAAGATGAGGAGCACCATAAAGAAGAAGACGTCGGTGAAAAGTATTATCAAAAGCCCCATGAAAAATGCAGAAAGAGAGCCGTAGAGGTTCAGCACTCCTGCCAGATACACATAGAGGGCCATCAATCCGCACAGGGCGAAAGCGATTTTGATCATGAGGGGATCCGTTTCAATGGTCATGGATGTCGGGGGGGAATAAGTAAATCTCTATAAAGGTATTTGGTCTATGGTAGATAGGATGGAAGAAGACGAATACGATCTGACAAAGAGGTTGAAAGAGGCGGAGTGGATAGATCTGGGTGGAAGCGAGGTGGTTGAGAGGACCGGGGACGAGAAGAGGGTAGAGATAGAGGAGATGCCCGTTAAGGTGATAGAGCTAGATAGCGTCACGGAGACCGTGGGTTACGAAGGTGATGAAGAGTTCGAACCCAAGAAACCTAAGAGGATTAAAAAGGTGGAGGTTGACCCCTGGGTAGACTACAAAAGGAACTTTTCCGAATACAGATTCTTCTGTACCAAATGTCTGAGCACAGGAGTCTGCCAGAGGTGCGGAGGAAGAGGCAGGGTGAAACTCATCCTGAAGTGCCCGGACTGCGGCGGAAGCGGGAAGTGTTCCCACTGCAACGAGGAGTACAAGATAGAGTGCCCCTCCTGTGGCGCGGAGATGTCCAGGTTCGCAGATACCTGTTACAGCTGCGGGAGGACCAACTACTGCCCCGTCTGTAACGCCAGACTCCCCTTCGCTGCCACGAGATGCCCCTCCTGCGGGATGACATTTCGCTGCAGGGTCTGCGGCTCCTCTATCGCCCCCGGGATGCATACCCACTGCCCCCACTGCGGACAGAAGTTCACACCCGTGAGGAAAAGGTTAAAATAGCCTTCCCAAATTGCCCACAGAAAATCGGCTGGTGGTGGAAAAGTGGTACTCCCCATGAACATGCTTCAGAAATCGCTGGAGAAGAAGGTGACAGTGGTGCTCAAGGATTCCAGGATCCTGGAAGGGGTTCTGAAGGGCTTTGATGAATATATGAACATGGTACTGCAGGATGCTAAAGAGATGAAGGGCGATGAAGAAAGAGGAAGAAGAGGATTAACCGTGCCCGAGTGGGGTAGCTTGGATATCCTGAAAGCCTGCGGAGTTTTCGACCCGGGTTCGAATCCCGGCTCGGGCACTCATTATTGTTCAATTGACTTCTAAGCAACGTAAAGGGATTCGAACCCGAAGGGCTTCCGCACTTCCTGAGATTTTCAAGCGACGAAAAGGAAGTGCGGAAGTAAGATGAAACCGTCCTAAACAGCCCTCCTAGAGGAGGTTTCATCGCAATTCGAATCCTGGTACCCGCACCAAATTACTCACGTCGCTTTTACATCGTTCTCGTAATTTGGTGCTTTACATTACTATCCCGGCTCGGGCACTCATTATCAAAGCGGTGAAAGAGTTTTGAGAGAGGAAGGGAGGGGATCTGGCCTTCACCATGCCGATAAATCATATTTATATTTAACCCGCAGAATCCCAATAGAAATGTAATGAAAAACCGTCCAAAAGCAACATTCTATAGGAAAGACTTATATAACCATCCTATTATTGTAAGGGCCGGTGTCGTTTGAAGGCACCGGAGGACGAAACCATGAAGTGGAAAAGAAATGCGAAAGATGGTGTGAGCCCCGTCATCGCCGTGATTCTAATGGTAGCAATCACGGTAGTGTTGGCGGGTGTAGTGGTTCTGTGGGTAACAAGGCTGTCAAAGACCGAAGAAGAGGGCCCAGAGATGCTGACACTGGACGTGAA
>NJDV01000098.1 GCA_002254765.1 Thermoplasmatales archaeon ex4484_36
TGGACACCGACGGCGATGGTCTATTTGATGACTATAATGGGAACGGCAGGAACGACGGAGCTGATGACACTGACGACGACGGGGATGGTTATCTGGACGAGTGGGAGGAGTTCATGGGAACAAACCCACTAGACCCATCCTCAAAGCCAACGGACACCGATGCAACTGGAAGGACTACGACCCCTACGATCCATCAGTATGGAAGGCCCCGGTGAAAAAGGAGTCAAAGGCGTTTGAGTACATGATCGCGTCTCTCCTCCTCTTACTCCTTCTGGTGATCCTTGCAGGGGGGTATCTCCTCTACACAGGAAAGATAAAGCTCCCCGTGCAAGGCGAGGTAAAGGCCCTGGGAGCACCTGAGGCCCCAAGGCCCTCATTCGGCATCCCTGAGGAGGTGGAGTTCGAGGCGGAGGAGGAACTGGAAGAGGAGGCAGAGGAGGAGATCGAGGAGCTTGAGGAGCTGGTTGAGTGCGGGATGTGCCACGAGCTGATACCGGCTGACAGCGAGGTCTGCCCCAACTGCGGTGCGGAGCTGGTGGAGGACTGATCAGAGGAGAAGTTCCTCCACCGAGAAGGAGATGCTGAACTCCCTCTCAGCCCAGTGTATGAACCTCACAGCATCTTTTACACTGTCCGGACGTCCCACCAGGGCGGCGCTTATACCCTTGACCAGCGCCAGATAGGGTACCCCAACGGGGGGAAGCCTCTGATATCCCTGAAGAAGCCCTCTTCCCTCAAGGTGCTTTAAAAACACCCTTCCTCTCTCATCTAAGGGTATAAGAACCCCGGGGGGGGACATCTCTTTCAGCCTCTCTAAAAGCATCTTTGCCTTCCCCTCTTCGAAGGTGTAGGAGGTGAGTGATACAAGAAGAAGCTCCCCGGGGGTGTGCTGCAGTATTCCTTCCAGACCTTTAAGCCTCACCAACTCTCCCCTTTTTGAGTCCTCAACGACCACTCCCTCCGATCCCATGTGCTCTTCTCCCCCCGCCATAAGGAAGCCTCCTTCCATGAATAGGTTCACCCTCTCCCCTTCCTTCAGATCTCTTACGGCTATTGCCTCCACCACCTCAACTGTGTTTATATTAACCAGAGCTTCGTGGAGGAAATCTCTCAAATCTTCTATCCCCCGCTGGAGTCGAAGAACGCCCAGCTCTGTCAAACGGTACCCCCCCGCCTCTCGCCTTATGAATCCCGCCATCTGGAGGTCTTTAAGGTAGTCCGAGGCGGCCTGGATGCTTATGCCCAGCTTCTCAGAGAGGCGCGAGGCCTTGAGGGAGGGGTCCCCCGCAAGCTCTTTTAGGATAATAAGCGTGGTCATCTCCTTCGTCTCTCTTATCCTGCGAAGCCCCTCCATCTCACTCCCCCCTGAACCTCAGCTCCAAGGTGGAACCGGTCTCCCTCCAGAGCCTCCGCAGAGCATCTTTGTGTCTTTTCCCATCATCTGTGACCACCTCCTTTATTACATCCTCCAGCCCCTGGGCGTAACCGATCTCCTCCGGTGAGTAGCTCCAGGAGGAGTACTTCTCCAGGGAGAACGCTTTGATGAAGGCGTAGACCGCAGCCCTCGTTCTTATGTCCGTTGTCTTGAGCTTTGATAATACCCTTCCCACCCCCTCTGGGCCCCTTGCCATATACGCAATGGCGAGCTCCCGAGCCACCTCAATCATCTCCGGCGGGTCCACTGGTTCAGGGAGCTTCTTCCTGAGATTCTTCTCTCTTATCCTCTTCATACCCTCCTCTATCATCGATTCCTTGCTCCTCTTTATAAGGGTGAGGTCATCCATCTCCCCGGAGATGTAGTCGATGATGGATGGGAGAGTGTAGTCTACCTCGGGGCACTTCTCAGATCTCTTCACCGGGGAGACCTGAACGCTTACCTCCACCTCCTTCTTCAACTTCTTCTTCATGACCACCCTGCCGAGACGATGGTAGGAGTTCCCCCCTATCTCCCTTATACACTCCTCGCAGATTCCTATCAGGAGCCCACCGGCACTCCAGCTGAGCCTTATATAGGGGTTCTCGGAGGAGGCGAGGTCCTCAATCTCACCTGGTTCAAGGTGAGGGCAGTGCAGGACGGTGCGCCCCTTCCCCCCTCCGCTTTTTAATTTGCCCTCAAAGGCCTTTGAGATGCTTCTTTCAACATCCTCGTTTATCTTGGGTGTTCCACCTGAGCAGAGAAGGGCCCGTTCGGTTATGAACATGGTGAGCCCCTTCTTTCTGACGTAGTCCAGGTAACCCAGTGCCTTCAGGGGGGGTCGGTCGTAATACTGGACGGCTATCATCATGTTGGTGGGGGCCTTCCCCCTCTGTACGTAGCCCACTTCTCCTTCCGGAGTTCGTGCCAGGGCAAGGTAGGGAATCCTCTCCTCATGAAGTATCTTGAGGAAGCCCGCGAGGGCCCTAGCCATCTTGTCTCCGCTGCGGGAGAGCCTCTCAAGTGCTTCTGGGTTATCCGCCTTCTCGGCCACTTTCCTCAAGGCCCTCTTCATCTTCTCAAAGGGACACCTCGAGCACTCCCCCATGCAGGTGGGTAGACTTCAAGGAGGTTCGGAAACCAATAAATACGGGGTTTTCATATCCGAAAACGGTGTTTTCATGTGGCCTCCCTGTAGCGGTGTGAACGACCTCTTCCTCCCTGAGGTGAGGGTGAGGGTTTCGAAGATTCTCAGTGAGAGGGGCCTCTCCCAGCACCAAATAGCCTCCCTTCTCGGGGTCACTCAGACGATGGTATCCCGCTATCTGAGAAAAGAGCCCCAGATCCTGCTGGAGCCTTTGGAGAGCCACGCACAGGCACTGGCCCTGGAACTCGCGGAGTCCTTAAGGAGAGGTGAGGGGGATGATGTGAGGGTGAAGATGATATGTAGCCAGTGCATGGAGCTAAGGTCCTCAAAGGCCTTCTGCCCGCTCTGTTCGGTGAAAGATAGCGCCTCGTGCATGGCGTGTGTGGAACTCCTCACTGGGAGCAGGTTCGCTGAGAACGAACGGGTGGTCCAGGAAATCAACCAGGCGGTGCATATCCTCAACCGGAAGGATATCTCGTTCCTCATTCCAGAGGTGAGATCCAACATAGCCATGTGCCTGCCCGGGGCTGAGACCCCCCTGGATGTGGCCGCAATCCCCGGGAGGCTCGTTCTCCTAGAGGGAGAGCTCAAAACCCTCTCCCCACCCAGATTCGGATCCTCCCGCCACCTCTCGAGGGTGCTTCTCTCCGCGAGAGAGGTTGACAGCCGCATAAGGGCGGTCATGAACCTGAGGTGGAGCGAGCGGTACAGGGAGCCCCTTGAGAGAGCAGGCTACGGGATTAGTTATCTCAAAAGGGAGGTGCACGGAGAGCTTCCCGGAGGGTGTGCCAAGGCCCTTCGGAAGGGTACGAGGTTCCTTGTGGACCCGGGGGGTTTCGGTATAGAGCCAGCTCTATATGTCTTCGGGGAGGGTGCAGTGCAGGTAGCTCTCACAGTCATCGCAATAGCGGAGCTTATAAAAAAGAAAGGAGGTGAGTGAAGTGGAAGATGAGGCATCAGCGGTGAGAAGAGGATGGGTGTTAGCAGTGCTGGTCATAGTGATCGTAGCAGTGGTGGCAGGCTCGGCCTACTACCTGTTTTTAAGGTCAGGTGGAGGTAAGAAGGCGGACCTTGTCATATACGCTTACGACAGCTTTGTCTCCTACAACCTTGCCGGGGCCACCATCCATAAGTTCGAGGAGATGTACGGGGTGAAGGTGGATGTTCGTACCTACGGAGACGCGGGATCCGTTATAGCGCAGGTCATCGCCGAGGGGGAGAAGACAGAGGCGGATATCCTCCTCGGTGTGGACAACTCCTACCTTGCCAAGGTGCTTAACGCAGACATTCTCACTCCCTACAAGCCTCAGAACATCCAACTTGTACCGGAGCATCTCATCTTCGATGAAAGCTACCACGTCATCCCCTTTGACTACGGTTACATTGCCATAGTATACGACACCGAGGCCATAAGCGACCCTCCCAGGAGCTTTCAGAACCTCACAGAGGAGAGGTGGAGGGGGAAGCTTATCGTGGAGAATCCCATATCATCCTCCACAGGGGCAGCGTTCCTCCTGTGGACGGTAGCCGTCTACGGGGGGGATGGTTTTGATGATTTCTGGAGAGACCTGAAACCTACGGTTCACTCCGTCCAGGCGGGATGGGACACCGCCTATGAAGCTTTCCTAAACGGAGAGGCCCCCATGGTGGTCAGCTACAGCCTGGACACCGCCTACTCCGTGTACTACTACAACGATACCAGGTACCGTGCGGTGATCATGGAGGAGGGGGGATATGCCCAGATCGAGGGGATGGGTATTGTGAAATGGTCAAAGCACAAGGACCTAGCCCAGAAATTCATTGAGTTCGCCCTGACGGAGGATTTCCAGAGGGAGATCCCGCTTAACAACTGGATGCTCCCAGTGAACCCCAACGTTGAGCTGCCGGAGGAGATACAGCAATACGGGGTGTTCCCGGAGAGAAACCTCACAATTCCAGCGGAGGATATTGCTGCCAACTTTGACAGCTGGGTAGAGACCTGGCAGGAGATCATGTCATGAGAAAGACCCCCTGGAGCTGGAGGGGGCTGGCGGAGAGACTAGCACGACTACCTCCACTGGCCCTCTCCCTTCTTTTCATCACGGTCTTTGCCGTCCTGCCTCTTGCATACTTTCTCAGCAGGGGCTTTTCCTCAGGTGAGGGCCTACTTGAGCGCTTCCAGTATATCTTCTCCAGCCCCTACTACAGAGATGTAATGTATTTCACCCTCTGGCAGGCTACACTCTCCTTCCTTCTCACTGTTATTCTCTCCCTTCCCATGGCACACCTGATGGCCCGCTACAGCTTCCCCGGCAAGAGAGCGCTTCTCTCTCTGACCACTGTTCCCTTCATTCTTCCCCCCATTGTGGTAGCGGTCGGGTTCTTCAGCCTCTTCGGCACGAAGGGTTATCTGAACCTCTTCCTCAGGGAGACCCTGGGCCCTGGCTACTCCCTCAACATCCTCTACTCCTGGAAGGCTATAATCCTAGCCCACGTCTTCTACAACTTCTCCATAGCCCTCAGAATGATCTACTCCCGTCTCACCCAGATAGACGAGGAGCAGGTGCTCGTCGCTAGGTCGCTTGGAGCCACACCGTGGAAGGCTTTCCTCTGGGTGACCCTGCCCCAGCTCCTCCCCTACCTCTATCTGCGCTTCTCCTCACTCTGGCGAGAGAATATTCTCATGGGCCCCGGGGAGACGAGTGGGGGTGTCCGCTTCAGGGAGGCCCCTGTCTCCCACAGAGCCCTGCTTCTCCTCTACCTCTTTTTCTCCCTCTTTCTGATGGTGGGGCCGCTTGCGGGTGTGGTGGTCAAGTCGTTCCAGAGCGGTCTAGGCTCAGGTGGGGCCTTCACACTTAACTGGTACAAGAGGATATTCTCCGGCGGGCAGTCTCCTTTCATAGGTGTCACCCCGATAAGCGCCATAGCAAACTCTCTTATTTTCGCCCTCTACACCGCCCTTATCACTGTTCCACTGGCGGTGCTCTCCGCCTACTCATTAAGGGGCCTTCCCTCCCGCCTCCGCTCCGCCCTTGAGCTCTATATGATGGTTCCCCTGGGGATATCTGGGGTGGTCCTTGCCCTCTCATTAAGGGTCTTTTACCTCAACTACTACGACCCCCTGACCTCCTCCCCCCTCATCATTGTCATAGCCCACAGCCTTATCGCTTACCCCTTAGCACTTCGCATACTCTCCACGGGCTTAAGCAG
>NJDV01000099.1 GCA_002254765.1 Thermoplasmatales archaeon ex4484_36
CCTTCCTGATGAGTCTCTCGGTCTCCTCCATGGCCTTCCTTAGGCCCTCTATCTTCCTCCTAGCGGTCTTCGCCCTCTCGTAGTAGAGCTGTGCCGCACCGTTCACGCCTCTGTCAAGGGGTAGCTCGAGCTCAACTCTGCCTAGGAGCTGGTCGTCAACCTCAACAAGGGCTACTTTCTTCTTGGTGTCCACCTCCTTCACCCCTCTCTCCTCAAGCCCTATTAGCGCCTTCGGGTCCCCCCCACTGGAGTCATAGATCTCCACAATCCCTTGAAGCTCCCCGTAGTGTCTGTAAATGCACTCTGCCAGCTCCCTGCAGCGCTTCATCTCCTCTTCAAGCCTCTCAAGTGCCTCCCTCTGCATCTTGAGCCTTCTTTCCAGGCGATTCTGGTCCTCCTCAGCCACTCCCTCTGTCACATCCCCCTTCCTCTCCTCCTCTCCCACCAGGCTGCTATAGATTGAAAGAAGAGCCTTGAGGTAGGTGGGATGGCGCTCCCCCTCCCGGGTGAGATGGCGGAGTTCAACGGGAGATGTGAGCACCTCATCTTCCAGCCAGTAGACGTAGCTCTCCCAGGCCTCCTCCGCTGGGGTCCTCTCCCCTATCCCCGCCCTGTGCAGCACCTCTCTAGCTATGGGCGGAGGAAGGGAGAGCTCCTTCACCAGTGCAGCGGCTATGGCCCTCCTCCCGCTCCTGCGGACCTTCTCCCCTACCTCTTCTCCCACGCCCTCCACTTCCAGAACACACAAGGGCAGTGTTGAGGGAGGCGGTGTGTAGGGAAGGGAGGGCTGAAGCTTCCGAGAGGCGAACTCCTCCCTGCGAAGAAGGAGTGCGATCTCACCGCCCTTTACCATAATGATGTTCCCCTTGGAGAACATCTCAACTATGAGCTCAGCCTCCTCCTCCCCCCTCCTCAGCCTGAGCCTCATGATTCTGTCTCCTCCCACCTGCTCAATGCCCTCTACCGCCGAGCCTGAAAGGTGCTTTCTTAAGGCCATGGCGAAGGAGGTGGGCGGGGGTGACGGGGGGGCCACCCCCTGGGGAAGGATGAAAAGTGCCCCGGGGAGCTTGAAGATCATATCAAAGCGGGAGTAGCGTCCCTCTCCTCCACTTTTCAGCATCTCCGGGAGTCTCTCGGTCAATGCAGAGAGCCTAATCCTCAAAGAGTGCTCATTGTAATATATCTGGCTGATGTGTGTCCCGGGGAGGAAGGAGAGCTCCTCCACAACCTTTTTCACATCCCAGCTACTTAAGGAGAACCTCATACGCCTGGATAAACCCTCTCGCTATAATTATTTATATCCCCACCTTTTATCTTTTCAGTTAAAAAATGAAGAGGGAGATGGCGGAGAAGAAGGAGAGGGAGGAGCGAAGCATACTCTTCTCCGAGGAGTCCAATGCCGTTATAAACTTTGAGGAGAGCGAGATAGCAGAGATTGACCAGCAAGGGGAGACGATAAGTCACAGAGTCGAGGGGGCCTTCAGGGTGATAAATCGCTCCACTTCGGACAGGCTGTGGGACGTCTACGTGGAGCTGGACGAGGTCTCCGCCACCACCCTCCCCCGGGACATGATAAAGATCAAGGAGATCGAGCCCGGCCGCACATACAAGCTGGATTACCTGCTGAAGAAGGAGGACATCTCCCTTGCTCTGGAGGAGCTCTTCATAATCTCGGAGGACTATCCCAATCCCAGCAGCATTCCCATGGGGGAGGCCCTCCCCGTGGAGATCCACCTAGGGCTGAAGAACTTAACGCCTGTCAAGATGGTGGACGTTGAGGTGGAGAAGCTTCTCCCCGGGGAGATAAGCAACCTCACCACCTTCGGGGGTGAAGAGGATGAGGAGGTGAACCTTGAGGGGGGAAAGCTTCTTTGGAGGCTGAACGAGATAGGCCCCGGAGAGATCAAGATACTTAAGATGACGGGAGAGATAGTCCTAAAGGAAAAGGATGAGGTGGAGATGGGGAGGACTAATGTGAGTGCCAGAGCTCCTGAGAAGATATCAGGGGTTGTCGTGAAGGACTTCGGGGGCCTCTGCAAGAACATGTATGTAGTGGAGATGTCCGAGACGGACGTTCCCGGTACCTGGCAGTGTCAGCTCACCTACCGCAACCCTTCAGACTTCTCGGTCAAGCTGGAGAGGGTGGAGGTGCTGGACGCCAAGACCAGGGAGATATATCTTGCGCTTGAGAACATGGAGGAGGTGGTCCCACCCAAGGGCGTATGGAAATCTGACACATGGACTGTTGAAAACCAGGAGAAGCCCGCCTTCCTAAAAAACATCCAGTTCAGAGTGATTCCCTCCCTGTCCCAAGAGTATTCTTTCCGGCTTACCCGAAGAGGACTCATATTAAAGCCCGCCCACCTCATATACAGCAAGAGCGCCGACAGAAAGGAGATAGCCTCCTACAGGCCCAGCAGGCTGACCCTGACGGTGGACATCAAGAACGGGGCCTCCTGACCCTGACGGTGGACATCAAGAACGGGGCCTCGGCCACCTTCAGAGAGGTCCTCTTGAGGGAATCCATACCTGAGGGAGCTGTTCCCCCCAAGATAGATGAGATAACGATCCTTAAAAACGGCAGCCCCTCCCCAGGCCCGGCCTGCGCCGGAGGAGATATACAGCTTCCCCACCGATGTGGTCGGCCTGCCTGTTGAGAGGGGTCCGCCCGTCACTGGCAAGCTTCTGGGAGCCCATCCCTCGGTGAACGTCACCCTGGTAGTCAAGAAGATGGCCGTGGGGAAGGCTATCGAACCCTCAGGGGAACCTGGGGAGTACAAAATAGAGCTCTTCTACTTCAACGAGGGCAACAGCCCCGTGACCGGTGTGGTCTTGAGGGACTTGCTTCCGGTGAACTTCCAGCTCAAGGCGGCCAGCCATGACCCAGCGATTAAGGAGCTTGTGAGCGGGGAGAAGCTCCTTGAGTGGCACTTTGAATCTATAGCACCCGGGGAGAAAGTCCGGGTGGAATACATAATCAAGGGGGAGGGGGAGTACTCCCCCAGCGAGTGGGGGTCGGGGTGGCCTCTTCCCCGGGGAGGCCCTGGGCATTGTCCGGCCTGGTGGGGGCCGAGATGGCACTTCCTCCACCCCTCCCTCCCCTCCCCTTTTCTTTACCGCCCTGTAGGCCACCTCGATTATATATGGGAGGATAAAGGTGATGAAGACTATCACCGAGAGGGAAATTATAAGTCCCCTGCGTGATGATGGGGGCACGGGCTCCTTTCCCACCCCCTCCCCCACTTCCCCGTTCAGGTAAAGCTTGACGAGTCCAAACCAGGGCAGCTCCCCCACGGCCTTCCCTACGATCCATGAGAGCTTAACTGGCAGAATATACTGCACTGGGCCTGTGAAGTTGGAGTTCTGGTCAACGAAGAGGTTGTTGTCCCCCTTGGTTATGAAGCCTGAGTGTGGGGTCAAGCGCAAATGAGAGAATATAGCAAGGATTCTTGAGACGTCCACCACGATATCTCTCTTTCTGTAGCCGTAGTCCTGGATGACGAACCTTGTGGTGATGTTATAGAGTTTGAGGGAGGGAACGTCATAGGAGTAGCGGGCCCCGCTTAAGTTGGCCTCGATCCACACCACCGCCCGATGAATGATTGGAATGGTTGAGTTGTCCCCGTTTCGCTTGTAGATTATGACATCCCCGTAGGAGCCGAACCTCTTGTACCCCTTTTTCTCTCCCTCCACGTAAGTGACGATGTCTTCCCTTCGCTCCACATCTTTAACGAACACCAGGTCCCCGGTGTCTATAATCCCCACTGCGGAGTCATCTCCGTGCATCATGGACCCGGACTTCACAACCACTACGAAGGGGTATCTGCCTAGGTAGGTGTAGAGGGAGGCGAATATCAAAAGGAGGACTATAAGTACAGCCAGGAGGTCCATAAGGAGGGTTTTGAGCTCCCTCTTAGAATCCTTGTTCTCACCGGGATTGTCATTTGACACAGCCCCCTTAAGGGGCAGTTTTTATTTAAAATTTATATGGTGAAGGCCTTTTAGGAGGGGGCTTGAAATGAAAAGCAGTGAAGATGAAGGTATGGATTTTGAGGTCTCCCGGAGACCCTCAGTGGACGAGTATTTCATGAGGATGGCATACCTTGTAGCCTCCCGCGCAACCTGTACTAGAAGAAAGGTGGGGGCGGTTGTGGTGAAGGAGAAACATGTTCTCACCACAGGGTACAATGGCCCTCCCAAGGGTCTACCCCACTGCGATGTAACGGGCTGCCTCAGGGAGAAGCTCAACATACCCCCGGGAGAGAGGCACGAGCTCTGCAGGGGGGTCCACGCGGAGCAGAATGCCATCATACAGGCAGCCTACTTCGGGGTGTCGCTTAAGGGGGCTACCATGTACGTGACGAACTACCCCTGCTCGGTCTGCATTAAGATGATAATAAACGCCGGCATAGAGGAGGTCGTATACGATCAGGGATATCCAGACGACCTTGCGAAGGATATAGTTGCCGAGTCGGGAATCAGGATCAGACGCTTCTCCGTGAAGAGGAGCACCGCTGCCTGCTATCTTTTACCGTCTGACGAAGAGGGTGGGTGATACAATTGAAAATGAGGGGTTCAGCAGAGGAGGGCTTAAAGAAGCTCAATTGGGCCGAGGGTCACATGAAGGTTCTCCGGAGGGTATGGGAGGAGGACCTATCCGGCCGCGCCCTGGAGGGAGAGAGAATATCAATGGCACTTCACCCCGAGGCCAAGACCTGCGTCCTTGCCCGATACCTCGCCCGTTCCGGGGCTTCCGTCAGGCTGGTGGCCTGCAACCCCTATTCAACGGACGACGACGTGGTAGCCGCCTTGCTTGAAGAGGCGCCGGGGGAGCTTGAGGTGATGGCCTGGAGGGGGGAGAGCGAGAGAGAGTACAGAGAGGCACTACTATGGTCCCTTCAGCACAATCCCACCCTGATACTAGACGATGGAGGGGATCTGACGGAAATCATTGTCAGCCGCCCTAGGGACTTTCCAGAGCTCAAAGGGATATCGGAGGAGACCACCACGGGTATCATCAGGGCGAGGGGCTTTGAGAGGGAGGGGCGTCTGCCGGTTCCCTTAATCGACGTGAACGGCGCTAAGATGAAGAGGCTCTTTGACAACCGCTACGGGACAGGACAGAGCACGTTAGAGGGGGTACTGAGGACGACCAATCTCCTCATCGCAGGCAAGAGGGTAGTGGTTGCCGGATACGGCTACTGCGGGAGGGGCATCGCCATGAGGATGAGGGGTATGGGGGCAAGGGTAGCGGTTGCGGAGGTGGACCCTGTGAAGGCCTCAGAGGCCCTACTTGACGGCTTTGATGTGGGCCGCATGGAGGAGCTTCTGGAAGGCGCCGAGATGGTGATCACAGCCACGGGCATGAAGAACGTTGTTGCGGCGGGGCATTTGAGAAAGCTAAAAGACGGGGTTATACTGGCGAACGCAGGCCATTTCAACGTTGAGATCGATCTGAAGGCACTTGAAGGGGCTTCATCGGGAGTGAGAGAGGTGAGGGATGGAGTCAAGGAGTACATATTAAAAGATGGTCGCAGGGTATTCCTTCTAGCAGAGGGCAGGCTTGTGAACCTTGTCGGTGGCCAGGGACACCCTGTTGAGATCATGGACCTCTCCTTCTCCCTCCAGGCTCTCTCCCTACTCTACCTTAAGGAGAACCACGTAAGGCTCCCGGCGAGAGCTTTCCCTCCCCGGGGGTCTCCGTCTCCGTCAGGGAGACCCAGGAACATCTGGGCGGGTGTGCTGCCACGATAGCCATGACCGCTGCTAGGCTGGGTGCTGAAGTCTCGCTGTACAGTGTTGTGGGACCAGATTTCCCCCGGGGGTACATTGAGGAGCTTAAGGCCACAGCGGTCCTCGAGCGAAGCATCGGGCTTCTTGAGGCCAAGCTTCTTCTTATAACCAGTGGGGTGCCATCCTTCCACGCGGCTCTGGCTGAGAGGGCTGTGGAGAGGGACGCCGTGGTGATATTCGACCCAACCCAGGAAATACACTATCGCTGGGGTAGGGAGGAGCTCCGCCGTTGTGTCGTGAGTTCCGGCTACATCTTCCTAAACGAACTTGAGTATAGAAAGATGAGGGAGATACTGAGGGAGGACCCCTTCTCCCTCTCCCCAACACTGTCCATGATCGTAGTGACCGCTGGGGAGAGGGGTTATAGGGTGATCGAGAGGGGTGGGGAGAGGCGGTTCCCTGCAGTGAAGACTCCGGGGAAGGTGATAACCCCCACTGGGGCAGGCGATGTGATGAGAGGGGGCTTCCTAGCGGGACTTCAGAAGGGGCTCGACCCCCTCCTCTCTGTGAGGCTGGGGGCAGCTGTGGCAGCTATGGCCATATGCAGGGAACAGGGGAGGGAAAGGTTCTTAGGGCCCAAGGATGTGGCTGGGTGGCTTGGGAGATTGCTGGAGAGGGGCGGGGGTGAGGCTCTGGATGCCGATCTTCTGGCCGCCTTGGAATCTGGAAAACATTTTTAATCAATTCCTCAATACATGAGCAGGCCCCTAGCAGCACAAGGAGGTCAACGCGAACATGGGAATTTTTGACAGGCTCCTCAGCAAGCTCAAAAGGCTCTTCAAAAAGAAAAGGCTCAGGGTGGGCATCTACGGGCCACCCAACGCAGGCAAGACCACCCTTGCTAACAGGATTTCTAAGGACTGGACTGGGGAGACTGTGGGGCTTGCCACAGAGATTCCGCACGAGACAAGGAAGGCGGTGGAGAAGAAGGAGATTGTCATCAAGGTGGGTGGATCTCAGGTCACCTTTGATATAGTCGACACCCCCGGGATCGCCACCAAGATAGACTTCCATGAGTTCGTGGAGGATTACGGGCTGGATGAGGAGGAGGCAAGGCGTAGGGCGAAGGAGGCCACTGAGGGGGTCATCGAGGCAATAAAGTGGCTTGACAACGTTGACGGGGTGCTCGTGGTCATGGACTCCGCAAGGGATCCTTTCAATCAGGTCAACATAACCCTGATCGGGAACCTCGAGGCCCGAAAGATTCCGTTCATCATCGTAGCCAACAAGATAGACCTGAAGGAGTCCTCCCCAGCTACTATAAAGAACGCCTTCCCCCAGCACCCGGTCATTCCCGTGAGCGCCCTGACTGGCTACAATATGGACAGCCTCTACCACGCGATGGTTAAGTACTTCTCGTGAGGGCGAAAGAGATGGTGGAGAAAGAAGAGGGAATTGAGGTAAACCTCCTCTCAAGGGAGCTCTTGAGGGAGCTGGAAGATAAGGTGGGCTTTATACTTAAGGAGATCAAGAAAGGAAAGGTTATGGTGCTCGAGGAGGGCCTTACCGCGGAGGAACAGGTAGACCTCATTCAGAGGACCATGAGGGAGATAGACCAGGACTCCTTTATCGGTGTTGAGGCCCCCGGATTTCACACCCCGGGGGCGAAGCTCTCCTTCCTGGCTAGACTTCTTCGGAGAACCCCGCCTCCCAGGATGATGGTCATAGGGCCTGCTAGATTGCTTAAGACCATAAAGAAGGACGGCAGAAGCATACGGGCCCTCATTGTGACGAGGACCCCCTCGGGGCACCTCTCCATTACCCCCCCGGAGGAGGCTAAGAGGGTAGTTGAAGGGGTGGAGGAGGTAGAAGAAGGGCCTGAGGAGGAGATAACCGTTGAAGAGGAGGCAGGTGAGGAGGTGGGGGTGGTTGGTCCCGGAGAGGAGAGCGAAGAGGAAGAGATTTGGGAGTGAAAGGGGGATGGATCCCCCCGGCCACATCCATTTTCATATTGTGTAATGCTGTGTTGCATAATTGGAATTAAACCACCATTAATGGAAACATTCCTACTGGTTATGACCTCACATCCAAAACTCTTTTCACTCTATCATACCCGCTTTAAGGAGAGGAAAAGAGAAAACGCACAGGTGACCATATTATGGCAACACCATAGGAGACCTATTCCGATTTTGCCAATCCATGCAAGTTTGCCCTCATTCACCTGTTCCTGCAGAAGAGGGGGAACCTGGGGACGCAACTCCCTCTTTCATAAGCAGAATAGCCTCCCACCAGGGGATTTAGGCATGGGGTACTTTTAACTTCCATGGAAAAAACGCAGAGGAAGCCACAATACGCCCCACGGACGGCCCTGCGGGGAGAGTCTCAGCAATCGTCAGCTCTTCTAAACTTTTAATGTAAGAAATTCTGGTCCTCTTCTAAATATAGATAGCTCTGCAGTACTGGGGGATATTAAGGCTTTTTATACCATGTAACGTTACACACTGTATGGTGAAAGAGCGCACGCATCTACAAACTGGAATCACAATATTGACTATTATACAACCCATTATTTCCATATTGGTCGTAGGTCTGACACAGAATGGGGTGCATTTCAATTTTATGGATACATCGACGAGGTGCGTATATCTAATTATCCTAAGTTAATTGGATCCTTTATTGCAAGATATTCGTTTGAAGTATCAGCAACTAATGATGATGCGTTTGGTTACAACGATATTGATTATTGTTCTGCTGTTCGAAGTAGTGGAACCACAATGTTTGGGAACTATTATTTACAATTTGATGGTGTTGATGATTGTCTACGAATAGACGATATATCTAACAATGAAAGAGACATAACATTTACAGCAGAATCATTCACTATAGAAGTATGGATTAATGCAACAACAATAGAAGGCTCAAAGAATTATGCAATCCTATATAAAGGGGATTCTAGTACCATTTATTATGAACTTTATCTTTCTGGAAATGGAAAGTCGACATATTTCGGTATGAGGCTTGGTACGGGCTGGACTCAATGGATTAGTAGCCCTACAAATTCAATCCAGACCAACACTTTATACCACATCACTGCGATATGGGATGAAAAATATGAAAAAAATGTCTCTTTACATCAACGGGCAGATTGTTGATTATTATCGCAGTTCGTCTTCCACTGCAAGTGCAATCGATCCATCCACGACAGGTTTGTATATTGGCTACTCTCCGCACTCCTCAAGAGACTACTATTCCGGATTAATAGATGAAGTGGTTATCTTCAACTATCCAAAGTATCTTCACAACGATATAGACGGGGACACAAATCCAGATGTTTACGAAGCAGAAAGCGGTACAAACCTATATGATTCTAGTGATTGGTGACCTAAAAATATTATTCTTTATACATTTTTTACTTTTTTAATTTAAGTGCGCCGGTATACCTCTTCCATGGAGAGTTTTCATCAAAGAAATAATAGGAGTCATCCATTATGAATAGCTCGTCTTCCGTTGCGTTAAGTAGATGACAATGGTCAACCCATGCTTTATATGCAGGCGAGGTAGGATACATATCATGAAAGAATATTATTTTTAAATTCTGGAATTTAGATAATATTTCAATCTCTTTGGATACTGCATCGTAGGAATGATCCCCATCAACAAAGACGAAATCAACGTCTGTTCTGGCAAACTGCGGTAGGACCCTCTTTGAATCTCCTTTTATTATTTCGCAGTTCTTTATACATATGCTTCTAATTCTTGCCTTCAAAGGCTTAATGTCTATTGAGATTAGTTCTCCATCGTTTCTTTTTAGAGCGTGAGACATATAATATATTCCATAACCATACCAGGATCCTATTTCAATTCCTTTCTTCAAATTATGCTTTCTGATGGCGTTGTATATGAATAGCATGTCTGAAAACAACGTGGAGCCAACAGGTGCCCAGATTCTTCTTAACTCTGTCATTTCTTGGACATACTTCCACTCAAGGATAAATGGTTCTTCAATGGGTGTAATTTCTGTTTTCTTTTTCAAAAAATCCTGAAATTGTTTTATTGGGTTAATAAATGTGGATGGGGTTTTCATTAGCCAACACCACATATGGGTATATCCATCCAATATTTAAATCTTCCAGTTTAAATTCTATGTTGCATGATTGGAATTTTAATGAAGGGGGTGTGGCATGGATGCATCTCAAAAGAGACGGAATATGAAAAAGGATGCCGGGCAGGATCTATCCTCTCGGCCATTAAAAGGAGGTTGGGGAAGGAGTGAGAGATGGTAGGTACGGGAGAGATGTTCAGGGAAGTAGAGATGGGAATAATGATCTCTCACATGCTGCTCAGCATATAAAGCTGCCCCTCCACCTAAAATGGGGAGAGAGAGTAGCGTCTACCGTAAGGAATTATGCAACACTGCAGTGTGTAAAAATCCTTAAATAGATAAAAATTCTTCTCCGCATAGTGGTTCTTATGCCCTGGAAGAGAACACTCTTAGGGCCTCTTTTGGTAGGCATAGTACTCTTCACAATCCTCCTCCCCACCTCACGGGTGCCGGATAGGGGTTTCGGCGGTCTTCTATGGGCGGTGGGTGTTGATGGGGGGAATCCCCCTGTAGCCATTATAAATGCCAGCGCCAGAGACGTGGCCAAAGGGGAGGAGATAACCTTCAACGGCCCGATAGGAGTGCCGGTGACGTTTGTGGGAAACGCCACCGACCCCGACGGGGATGAGATACTTTCCTATGTCTGGGACTTCGGAGATGGGGGCAGAGCGGAGGGTAGAGTGGTGAATCATACCTTCAACCAGTCGGGAATTTTCTATGTGACCGTATACGCCTCCGACGGAATGGACACTGGAACATACAAGACGCCAGTGAAGGTTCTACCCAACAAGCCTCCTGTGGCAGAGGGTGGAGAGGACTGCTACCTCTACAACTTGACGGTGACTCTCTCTGCCGAGAAATCCAAGGATCCGGAGAACCATACCTTGACATATGAGTGGGATCTGGGGGACGGCACAAACGCCACCGGTATTGAAGTGACCCACACCTATCCCGCCCTTGGGACCTATAGGGTTGTTCTGACAGTGAGAGACCCCTACGGCGGTGTTTCCCGGGACACATTCCTTCTTCACATTCTGGATTATGAGACCTTCCATCCCCAATGGGTCAGGGTCAATCGCAGCTACAGCTCCGAGGATGGCGTTGAGATGGGAATGCTTATCCTTATGGAGGGAAGAACCCTCGAAGGCACCTGGTTTCAATATTATTATAGTGAGGGGGACGGGTACAGAGTCTACGAGCTGGACTTCCCGAGAGGGACCGTACTGAACATCAGTGTCAAGGTTACTGAGGGTTCCCCCATAGACGTGTTTATTCTTGATGAGGAGAATATGAACATCTACAGCTCGCCCCTCTATCCTCTAGTTGAGGAGCCCGTATATGCGGAGCTCATGTGGCTTGAAACGACGGGGTTCTGTGAGAAGGTGTCCGTGGACAAGAAGCTCTACCTTGTGGTGGACAACAACAACCGCTTTAGCAATGGTGCGGACCCCGAAGATGTGGTCTACTACCATGTCGAAATATCCCCCGTGGGGGGAGGAGAGAAAGATGAGAGGGAAGGCAACGATGAAGATGAGGGGGATGTGGAGATAAATAAGTCGGGGGCCCGCAGAGTGGCCGCGATAGTATCTATAATGGTGATCATCATAGCTATCGTCGTCCTTCTCATCATTGCCATGATGCAGAGGGGAGGATCGTCTAAAGAGCTTCCCCAGACCCCTTCGCCGAGCGAACCCCCCGCCGTGGGGGCGAAGAGCGCCATCGCCCATTCCCCTCCGGAGAGCGGCGGCTGGGGGATGTACGCCCCAACGGAGAACATCACCCCTGGGGACTCTGAGGAAGAGGTGGATCTGGACAGGCTCTGGAAAGAGGCAGGTCTTGATAAGTAAGGTCTTAAGCCGCCTGGTGAGGAGTGAATCATTGGTCTTTTTTGAAGAGAGGGCAAAGTAAATATCCCCGGGAGAGTATTGGTGGTCGAGTGAAATGCCACATCAGTGTCTTAACTGCGGCAGGATCATCCCCAAGGGGAGCGATGAGATATTAAAGGGGTGCAGGGAGTGCGGCGGGCGGAAGTTCATGTATGTGGACAAGCCCCTGGACGATGAGAGGAGGGTGGAGATCAAAAGAAAGGCTGAGAGGATTAGGGAGGATATCCTGCGGAGGAGCGACAACGAGCTTGTGGAGCTCATCCGGGAGAAGGGTGTGAGGGAGGTTTCCAAGGAGATGGGTGAGGGCTGGGTGAGGGTGAGCGAGAAGGACCTTCTCCCTCCTGAGGAGGTGGGCTATGAGGTTGTGAAGCCCCAGCGTAAGCACCCCACGGCCCAGGAGCTCCTGCGGGAGATCGATCGGAAGACGGGCTTCCGGGAGGAGCCCCCGCCCCCCAAGAGGCCGGAAAGACGCAAGGCTAAGGCCAGGAGGGTCAGAGGAGTCAAGAGGAAGAGGAGGGAGAAGACGCCGGATGTTGTGACAATTGTGGAGAGAGGGGTCTATGAGATAGATGTAAAGAAGCTCTTGGAGAGGAGCCCCATCATCGTCCAGAAGGACGGAACATACCTCATTCATCTCCCTTCTCTCTTCGGGGTGAAGGAGGAGGAGAAGTGATTCCCGCCCTCATAACAGTGCTTGTTCTCTCCTTCTCTTTGGGCGTATTGAAAGGCACCCAAATATGCGGATTCGCCTGCGGGGCAGCGGTCCTGCTGGCCAGCAAGGGGAAGAACCGAAGGAGATACGTCACCCTCTTTCTCCTGACAAGGGTAGGACTCATGGCGCTCCTGGGACTGGCTGTTGGCGCGACGCTATCGTTCATCTACGCCGTGGGAGCGGCCCTTGAGCTCTTCGTTTACATATCGGCGGCCCTCTATACCGCCGTCAAAGGGGCCTGTTGGTCTGGCCCTACTCCTGTCCATTGGATGCGTGGGAGAGGTGACATTTCTTGAAGGTGCTCTCCTGACAACCCTTGCAACGGCCACCCCCCACACACCCCTCCTCGTCACACCGCTCTCCTTCACCCTCTTCGCTGTGGGAATGAACCTCCCCATTCTTCCCGTGGGGCTACTTAAGGATAGCCATTTCAGGTTTCTTGAGAGAAGGCCTGTCCTCTACATGGTATTACCTGTAACCTCCGTGGTTGTGGGGATGCTTCTCCTGGTCCGCTACGCTCCACTTCTTCTCTCCGTGATCCTATAACCCAAAAAGGTTTAATTCCAGGTTCTCTTTTTTTGAGAAGGGTGAACCGTATGGTGGATAAAAAGAGCGCCGAGATTGACAGGAGCGATATAGAGGAAGCCATGAAATCCTACTATCAGGATGAGCCCGTGAAAGCCTTGATAGGGCTGAAAGTGGATACCAAATACACCGATGAGATAGCCAAGGCAGTCTCACTGTACGAAAACATAGTTGACGTATACCTTGTGACGGGAGATATGGACCTTCTTCTCAAAGGATACTTTGAGAATTTCAAGGTATTGAAGGATTTCCTCGTCAAGGAGGTTCCCAAGATAACAGGGGTGAAGGAGACAAAGACCATGCAGGTGGTGACCACCTTCAAGGAGGACGGTAAGGTAATAGATATATGACCGGCAGAGAGGTGCCTTATCCCCCCGCCTTTATTGAAAGGTACAGCGAGCTTTTAGGGGATGAGCTGGAGGACTTCCTGGAGGCCCTTAAAAGACCCCTCAGAAGGTCCCTTCGACTGAACACGTTGAGAGGGGAGACATCCAAGAGGTCTCCGCCATGCTGGCGCACTCAGATATGTCAGCACATGGAGAACAGAGGAGTGCTTGTGGCCAACGAGCCGAACCCGGCTCGGAGGGTCATTCTTACCGGGAACCTTGAGAGGATGGGCTGTGCCATGGCCACTGTTACAGGAATGGACGGGAGGTACCTCCGCCCTCCGCCGCTCTATGACAGGGTGCTCGTGGACCCGCCCTGCTCCTCGGAGGGCACCATAAGAAAGAACTGGTCCGCCCTTGTTGACTGGAGCGAGGGGCTTCACCGGAGGTTCGTCCACATCCAGAGGGGACTTGTCAAAGCGGCAGCAAACCTTCTCAAACCCGGGGGTGTACTCCTCTATTCCACCTGTACCTTTGCCCCAGAGGAGAACGAAGGCGTTGTCTCCTGGGCACTGGAGAGGCTTCCCCTCACCGTTGAGAGGGTCAGCATTGAGGGCTTTGAGGTGAGGGAGGGGGTGGTCGAATTCAGAGGCGAAAGATACTCTGAGGAGGTGAAACATTGTGTGAGGATCTACCCACACCTTACAAATACCGGGGGATTCTTTATTGCCAGGATGAGGAGACTGGAAGAGTAGTTGAAGAGCTCCCGCTACGGTATACCCCTTGAAGCCATTGGCGGGATGGCTGCGGTAAAGGAGGGGAAGGGGATTAACCTCACGACCCCTCAAGCTCTTCTCATACACCCCCCAGGGCTTGTTCGCAGGGGGATATCTTTCATAAAGGAGCTCCAGAGGGGGGGAAGGCTCACCTCCGCTGCCATACGCCTCATAGGCACTCTTGCCACAAAAGAGGTGGTGGAGCTCAACCGGGATGAGACGGAGAGGTTCCTTCGGGGTGAGACTTTGGAGGAATACAGAGGGGGAGGGGTATGGGTCATTGTCCG
>NJDV01000100.1 GCA_002254765.1 Thermoplasmatales archaeon ex4484_36
GAGGCGAACAGCAGCTTAAACCTTCTGTCCTTCTTTCTGTAAAGGTACTCTCCGGTACTCAACAGGAGCAGGGAGAGAAGCATGAGGGGGTAGAGAAGGTGGGCGGGGGGCCCCATCAACAACCCTCACAATGGGGGTCCCTCTCAGCCTGCGTGAGCAGGACCCCTCCCTGGGGGGTTATAAGGACATCGTCCTCTATCCTGACTCCCCCCAGCCCCGGAACATATACACCGGGCTCTATGGTTATCACCATTCCCTCCTTCTGTTCTCCCTTTATCGTAGGTCTGATTCCCAGGGGCTCCTCGTGCACCTCAAGGCCCACCCCGTGGCCTAGGGAGTGGGGGTAGTTGACGCCAAAACCCTCCCTCTCTATAATCCCCCGGGCGGTGAGGTCAAGGTCTTTCAGGGGATCCCCGGCCTGCACCCTCTCTAGGGCAGCCTTCTGTGCCTTAAGGACCACCTGGTAGATCCTCTCCAGCTTACTGTTCTCCCCAATGATGAAGGTCCTTGTCATGTCTGAGCAGTATCCATCCACCACGACTCCGAAGTCGCATATCACGGCATCCCCCCTTCTTATAACCCTCTCGGAGGGGTCATGGTGAGAGTAGGCCGCATGGGGGCCAGATGCGACTATAGTCTCAAAAGATAGGTTGGCCACCCCCCTCTCCCCCCTCAGATGGTGGTTGAGCTCCCGGACCACCTCCAGCTCGGTGAGACCCTCCTGGAGGAACTCCCTCAGGAACCTGTATCCTGAGTCCACAACCTTTGTAGCCTTTCGTATAGCCTCTATCTCCTCCTTCTCCTTTATCGCCCTCATCTCCTGTATGGTGGAGTCCCTCTCAACGCGGCATCTCCTTGAGAGAAGCCTGCCGTCTGTCAGGACCTTCTCCGGGGACCTCTCCTTGATGAGATCCCTCACGCCCTCTATCCCCGTCTTGTAACGGCACTTCAGGGCCCTGTAGGTGCAGAAAGTCCTTACCTCGTCCACGGCGGTCATCTCCTGCGCTCTGAAGCCCTCGAGGGAGGAGGCTATGCCTATCCTCTCTCCCTCGGCAGTGATTATAAGGTGCGTGAGGGGTGGCTCTTTGGGGAAGGTGTGGCAGCAAAGATACCTTATGTTCCCCGGGGCGGTCACTATGTAGAGCCCGGCCCCCTTCTCCTCCATCTTCTCAGTAAGGCGTTTGATTCTTCTCCTATAAACCTTCTCATATCTTTTGGGGTTCTCCATGTGATTACCTCCTTCAAGATGAACCGGTGAAGGTGAACCTCTTCGAGAGCCTTTTCGGGAGCGGGAGGGGGAGGTAGGGGAACCCCTCCATCTCCTCGTAGATGATTCTTTGGATATCCTCAAGGGTCATCTCCTCCACTTTCCCGGAGCGGAACCTCACCGGCAGGAGGCCCTCCTCTATCTCCTTCTTCCCCACAACAACAATCATGTTCACCCACTCCCTGGAGGCGTCCCTGATCCTCCTGCCCACGCTCAGGTCCCTGTCATCTATGTCCACCCGCCCCTCAAGGAGACTTGCCATCTCCTCGCACACCTCCACGTACTCCTCGCTTACTGGAATGAACCTAAGCTGTGTGGGTGCGAGCCACAGTGGGAGGGAGGGGTACTCCATCTTGTGCGCTTCTTCCAGCAGGGCGTACAACCACCTCTCCAGGGAGCCTATGGAGCAGTGGACTATTATGGCCCCCCTCTCCTTCCCCTCTCTATCGATGTAGGTTATCCCATAGCGCTCAGAATCCTCCACATCGAGCTGTACCGTGGCAAGCTGGAGGTTCCCTCCAACAGAGTCCACGGCCTGGAGCTCCGACTTTATGACCCAGTAGTGCTTCATCCCCGAGAGCACATCTACAAAGGCCGGGGCTTCCGAGCGCTTCATCAGGTTAAGGATTTTCTCTTTGCTGCTCTCCCAGAAGTCCTCAACGACCCTGAAAACCAGGGCGAATTCCACTCCGGTCTCCGCCGCTCTTTCAAGGTAGAGGGTGAAGATTTTTTCGAACTCCTCCCAGCCCATTTCAAGGTCGGCTGCAAAGGAGTGAATGTCAGGCATGTGAAAGGCCCTAAGCCTTTTCAGACCCTTCAGCTCCCCACTCCTCTCGAGCCTGAAACTCATCGAGTACTCATACATCCTGAACGGAAGGTTCCTCCAGGAGAGTGTTGCTTCGGAGATCATCCTGAACAGTCCGAAGTCTGAGGCGAAGCGGAGGACAAAGGGCCTCTTATCGGAGCCGTAGACAACGTAGTGCCTCTCATGGAAGGATTCCGTCTGACCGCGGATGTCGTCCCTCTCCCAGGAGTATATGAAGGGGGTGGAGACCTCAAGGGCTTCAAGTTCCCTGGCCATGGAGTCGGCCCACTCCTTCAGAGCGTTCAGAATGAAGGTCCCCTTGGGGTAGAAGCGAAAGTGACCAGAGTCTGAAGCCTCCTCATAGTCTGCTATCTCAAGTCTCCTCATGCTTTTGATGGAGGGGGGCTCCTCCCCGGGCTTCACACCCTTCTCCTCGGCAAGGATGTATTTGAGGAGGGCTGGGTTCTCTCTGAGGAGTTCCACATCCTCAAGCTTCTCATCCAGGTCAATCTGAACTATCTCTCCCGTGGGGTCCCCTTCACATGGATTTCAAAGCTCTTGTACCATCCGAAGGGCACCCGGTGGACCTCAACACCCCCTTCCTGAAGAGCTGATGCTAGATCTTTGATGAGTGCAAGGGAGACCCCCGGGGACGCCAGGGCGGAGGATAGGTGCGCATAAGGGTAGATCACAACTCTCTCGGCCTCCACCTCCCTGGCCTGCCTCGTGATCTCCTCAGTGGCTCTTTTTACCACACCTTCGTCATCGTTCTCCTCCACAGTGGTGAAAACCACAAGGGCCTCCTGAAAACTCCCTTCGGGGGAGATGGCCTCCTCAGGCTCCTTAAGCGCCTTCTCCGTTATCCTGTACTTTATAAGAGAAGCGTGCAACATCAGCATCTTCATTTTTCGGCCTCCGGTTGTGCTAACCGATGTGTGTCCACTATTTATGATTTTACTGCCGAGGAGAGGGCACCTTTAAGGTACTCCTTCAGAAGTACCCTCCGCTCCTGCTCGGCCGCCTCCGCTCTTCGGAGCATCTCGATGTAGAACTTCTCTCTGTAGCCGCCAACCGGCAGGATCTCGGAGAGCCTTTTCAGCTCCTCGTCCTCTCCCTCCGCGAAAACGCCCTTCTCAACGTGGGTTGAGAGGACGTCTTCGATCTTTCTTAGAATGAGATAGGAGAGGTAGTACTCCTCTATTCTGTAGAACTCTACCGCCCGCTTAAGGGCGAACTCCACCGTGTAGAGGAAGATAGGATTACCGATCCAGCGGGGGGCCATATGGTAGAGGGAAGCCATGTAGTGTCTTGAGAGCTCCCGGCACATCTCTTTGAACTCCTTCGAGCTCTTGGAGAGGCCCTTCAACTCTTTCTCCACTTCAGCATAATAGCGGGCCAGGTCCATAGCGGACTCAAGTGGGTTCTTCTCTATCTTTTTAAGGAGTTTCAGTTTGCCTTCAATCTCAGGAGCCACATCAAGGCCCGCACCCTGGAGCTCCCATGCGAGGATGCGAAGGTTCACAGTGGAGTCTAGGAAATCCTTCAACTTCGTCTTTACCTTCTCCGGGAGCTCTTCGGAGAGTTTTAAGGTGATCTCCTCTATGCGAGCCTTGAGCTTCAGGTGCTCGCCTTTTGTGTAGAGGGAGGAGAGTTCCTCCCGGATTCCTTCATATCTTGACGACTCCTCCGGGAAGAGGGCCTCAAATATGGGGAGGAGCGCCATGACCTCTGAGTAGGGCTGCTCAATGCTGCTTCTGAGCCTACCTTCCGCCTGCCTGGAGACCTTCTCGTAGAGCTTCTCAGCAGCCTCTCGGGCGATCTCTGCTCTTCCAGAGCTGAGCTCTTCCTTGATACTGCTCAGGTATCCGCTGTACTTGCTCCTCTCCTCCTCGGGGAGTCCCACCATCTTTATGGTTATCTTACGTATGTACTCCTCAGCCTTCTCAACGTCCTCTTTTTTCCTCCTGGCCTCCTCCAGAACCCTCGCTAGTCTCCTGAGGTTCTCCTCCGCACTCTCCACACCCTCCTTCGTTCCCTTCTCAAGGTCCACCTTCACCTTGGCCATGAGCTCCCTTATCTCATCCACGGTGTCTTTGAGCTCAGGAAACTTCATAAGCTCGTCCATTTCCGCTTTGGCCTGAAGAAGTGCCCTAGTAATGTTCTGGGTCTTCCTGCTCTGATAGATGCTCTTTGCCTCTACAAGAATTCTCTGGCCCAGGTTGTATGCCTGAGGGAGGTTCTGGGTGAGGAAAAGTCGGACCGCCTGGTTGAGCTTCTCCCTGAGTCTTTCTATGGTCTCAGGGTCCATCACGTCAGAGGCCCTCTCTAGGTCCTCAATGTATTCCTGCACTCTGTCCAACAGTGCCTGGGTCCTCATCTCCAAAGTGTACTCCAGCTTCTTCTTCAGGGCACTACCTATCTCCTCACAGATGTGGAGGGCCCTGAAATAGCGCCCCTCCGAGAAAGCCTTCTCCGCCTCCTCCAATCTTTTCATAAGTTCCGGTTCCGCTTCCCCGGTGCTGAGCACCTCCCGGAGGGTCTCTATCTTCTCCTTGACCCTGCCTCTGAGCTCAAGGATCTCACTGGCAGTTTCAAGGTCAGTTATCACGCCCGGGGAGGTGCCTTCTTCCTCAAGCTGTGAGGTAAGCATCTTTCCCTTCACGATCTTAAGCCTGCTTGAGACCTCTTCATCCTCCACCCCCAGCCTCTCAACCATCTTCACGAAATCAACCGCCTCTTCTTCGGCCCCCTCCTCAAGTTTGACCTCGGCAAAATCGAGCAGTTTCATTGCCAGCGCCTTGACCTCCAGCAGAACACCTTCCGCTGCCGGGGCCTCCGTGTAGGGCTCCTCCACAATCACATCAAGGGAAGATGCAGTATAAGCGCTCGCCAGATCTCCCGTTGGGAGGTCTATGCTCTCCACTCTCTTGGAGGCCTCCTCCGCCCCTCTAGAGATCATCTCCACCTTCTCCCCCACCTCACCTAGTTCCTCCTCAGTGTCCTTGAGCCTCTCCATGAGGGCTTCGATCCCTTTAAGGATATCCTCTTCATCGCCTTCGTCTCTCATCAACATCAGCCGCTTTACTATCTTCTGTTTCTTTCCCCGGGCCCTTTTGGAATAGGACTTCTTATTATTAATAAAATTTTGTTCCAAAAACCTCGCAGCGAGAGGTTTCTGAAGGACGGCC
>NJDV01000101.1 GCA_002254765.1 Thermoplasmatales archaeon ex4484_36
ATCTCTTTCTCCATGTAGCTTTCCATGGTCTCCTGGACCTTCTCCAGAAGCTCCCAAGCGTCCTTATTCTTGGCGTCCATCTGAAGCACTCTTCTCAAATCCCGCTGTGCCTCCTTGAGGTTTCCTAGGGCGAAGTGAATCCTTCCTCTCTCAAGATAACCGTGCAAGGTGCTGGGACTGGATTCAATAGCCTGGTTTATACAGGCCAGGGCTTTCTCTATATTGCCCCTCTCCTTATGGGTCTGGGCCATAAGGAGCCAAGAGGTGAAATGCTCCGGATCGTGTTCGACAGCCTCTTCCAGGCAGTCCAGAGCATCCTCTATCCTCCCAAGGCGGATGAAGGTACGAGCCTTCCAGTACCAGGCAAGGCTGTTCTCGGGGTAGAGGTCAAGGCTTTTCTGGAAGAACTCCAAGGCTTCCTCCAGGGCACCTTCAGTGTAGAGAAGAACCCCTTTGTAGAGGGGTGCGTAGGGGTTCTCCGGGTCCTTTTCCATAACATCGTTTAGGATGTTGTGCTTTATCTTCGGGTCAACGTCGCCAAGCCTGAGGTAGCGGAAGCGGAAGTACTCCCAGGATTCAAGCTTTTTGAAATAGCTCCTGTCAAGGTGAAGGTCCATAGTCAGTTGATCTAAAAGCCCCCTCTCATCCAGACTGACCTTTCCGTCGGTCAACGCCTTCCTGAGGAGTCTGATGTATGAGTTTATGGCCTTTCTCTCCTCATCCTCTTCAATCATTCCCTCACGCTCCTTTTACGAAGGGAGGAGGGACCTTCAGTACGGTCTCACCCTTCTGGGCGGTTGCTGGGGCTGGGTGTACTGGGCCCTTCTCGCTGCAGACCTCCTGTAGCTTCTAGCCAGCTCCGGAAGTATCCACCCGGCAAGGCCCAGCAGTATAAAGGCCACACCTGTGGTCTGAAGCAGTTCCAAATTTCTCACTGTTGAGGACAGTGAGGAGGCGATCAGAACAATTGGCCCCATTATAAGCACTGCTCATAATCCCTGCCACGATGCCGTCGCCAATGGCTTGTATGAAACCCGCGAAGAGGAAAAGGAGTCTTATCTTCTCAAAATCAACGTTCTGGGGGTTGAAGGTTGTGGTCATGCCAGCACCCATCCCGCCCTCTTTAGAGTAGCTCTCGGCCAAATCCTGCATGGGTGGCACGAACTGCTTGAAGATTATGGCGATCACTGCCAGGAAGACCATGAAGGCGACCACGATCACCAGCGTGTACTCTCCCATGGCCATCCTCCTGTTCTTTTTCATGAGCTGTAGCTCCCTCGCGTCGTTAGCGGCAGCCTCCAGAACGGATGATATATTACCCCCGGCTTCATTGGCCCTGACAATCAGGCTCACCGACCTCTTTATGAGGGGTGTCGGGAGCCTCTTTGCGAACATCTCAAGGGCCTTTGTGGCAGGGACGCCCCAGGTGATCTGACGGGCCATCTTTTTGATCTCCGGGGTCAAGGTTCCATAATCACCCCGGGAGGCGGTAATGATAGCTTCGTGAAGGGTCTGGCCTGCCCTCATGGACTCCGCCAGGTCCCGGAGGAAATCGGTAAGCCCTTCCTCAGCCTCCTCAATCCGCTTGTACTTCTTTCCCAAATATATGGTGGGGGGGCCGAAACCGAGGATGTAAGCTATCATGATAAGGTTCCACTTGTCTATCCTCAGGTGTAGCTTTGGATGGAGCTGGTACATGATGTGGAAACCCGATTGTGCCAGATACATGAAAAGGAGGAAGAGGAGAGCAGAGATAGCAAACAGGGTGTATTTGAAAAGCTCCTCCCTGGAGGCCTTCAGCCTGAAGGTCTCCTCTACTTCACCTTTCCGGAAGAGCCGACCAAGTGGTCTTCTGAAGGCCACCCCTTCCCCGGGGGGTATTATCACCTTCTATAAGGAACAACGGGGCCGCCACAACCACCGTCACGAAGCTCTCAGCCATCACTCCCAGACTCTGCAAGTCCTGTTGCAGAAGGAGCCTAGCATCCCTCATGTACTCCTCGGCCTTCACATCAAAATATTTCTTCAGGCTGCCCCCCGAGCTTGAGGTTGTGATGGTGCCTTGGAGAAACTCAGCCCACTTGTCGGAGGGGGAGCGGACTATAGCCCTCTTAAGGACGCTCATGAGGTCCATACCCAAAAGGTCGATATCCCTAGCGATCTTCTCCGCCTCCTTCTGTATCTCACCGTATATATCCTGGGTCGCCAGCCCTCTGAAGATCTCCGCAGGGGAGACATCAGCGGAGGCCATGGCAGCCATGTAGTTCACCGCATACGGCATGGTACGGTCTATCTTCTTGCCTCTCTCTTTTATGGTGGAGGTAACTCCGAGATAGTGATATATAAAAAATCCCAGAGCGGTTGTCACGATAGGAATGGCGTAGGTCAGCAGCTCCTCCAGAAAGGCGGGGAGTCCACCGACGCCCTGGGACTCGAGGAAGGGGAGGAAAAAACCGAATATTATAAGGTCAGCGATTAAACCGGCCATAAACGAAACTATCAGCGCGAGGATGAGGGCGGAGTAGTAGATCTCTGCGGTTATGTCCTTTCCCGCCTTCTGAAGCTTGAGCTGCATCTTTTTATTGCGTCCGGCAAAGGCTTTCCCTAGGTTGGATATCCCCGGGAGATTGTATGCCAGCTTCTGAAATCCCGTCACGCCCATTCAATCACCTACGCTGCGACGCTCTTCGCTTTGAGGTGCTCCTTCCGCCCCTTCTCGGCGGCCCTCTCGAAAACCTCAAGGGGGTTCCCTTCAACTTCCGGATTCTTTTCAATGATGCTCAGGGTTCTGTGGGGATCTTCGTAGTACTCGCCCACAACCCTTGCCACGTCCCAGAACTTTCTCACTCCGTTCTTCACCATCCAGCTGATGATTTCTGCCCTACGATCTCTCTCCTCAAGCACTTCATCCCTGCTTAGGTCTTCCATATCCATTATCTTCTCATAAAGATTGGAGTGGCCACCGTAGACGAAGGTGTCGGTTCTCGGATTCCACCTGAACACCTGGTTAGTGACTATCTCCAGAGTTGTGGGTTCTATGTCAATGATCTCCACAAGCTCCGTTATCCTTCTGACCCTCTTCTCTTTCACCTTCAGCTGCTTGTGAATTGCCACAAGGTTCAGGGCTTGTATGAGCACGCGAGGTATCCCTATTGGAGGATTCTCTAGCCTGTAGACTATGGACTTCACGGAGTCCGCGTGCATAGTTGAGTAGGTGGTGTGTCCCGTTGCCATGGCCTGGAACATGGTCATGGTCTCCTTTCCCCTCACCTCTCCCACTATAACGTACTCCGGTCTCTGCCTGAGGGCCGCCCGGAGCAGGTCATACATTCCTATGTCCCCAGGTCTCTCCGCCTCAGCACCCCCTCTGGTTATTCCAGCTATCCAGTTCTCGTGGGGGAGGTTAACCTCCCTGGTGTCCTCTATGGATATGATTTTGGAGGATGGGGGTATGAAAATGGATATGGCATTCATGGTGGAGGTCTTCCCCGAGGCCGTACCACCGGCGAATATCATGGACTCTCCGTACTGCACTGCCAGCCAGAAGTGGGCGGCCATATCCGCGGACATGGTGTTGTTCTCCACAAGGTCTACCACAGTGAGGGGCTCCTCGCGGAACTTTCTTATGGTGAAGGAGGAACCCCGGGTGGTCACCTCCCTGCCGTATGTGGCGTTAAGGCGGGAACCATTGGGGAGAGTGGCATCCAGAATGGGGTTTGCCACGGAGATTGTCTTTCGGCACTTCTGAGCGAGGCTCACCACAAAGCCATCCAGTTCCTCATCTGTGGGGAAGGCAACGTTTGTCTTGATAGAGCCGTAATCGCGGTGGTATAGGTATATGGGAATGCCGGGGCCATCGCAGGAGATGTCCTCCACGTGCGGATCGTGCATGATGGGGTCTATCTTGTTGAAGCCTAGGAAATCCCTCACAATATAGTAGCGAACCTTCTCAAGAGAGTTCTCCGACATCTTTATCCTGTAATCCTCCATCACTTTGTCTAAATGCTCCAACAGGAACTTTTCTCTCCTCTCCTCTTCCACCGCCTCAAGGGAGTAGGGGAGCGATACCTGAAGCAGGTCCTTAGGGCCGTGGTCCTCCTTTTCCTCTTCCTTATGGACTCCGTAATCGTTGTGAGAGGGCTGAAAATGGTTTTTATGCTGAACCTTCTCTCGGGGGCCTTTCTCTCCAAGGCCTCTTCGGGCCTTCTCTTCAGCTCCCCTTTTCCCTCTTCCTCCTTCTCCTCCCTACTGACCTCCGCTTCGATTTCCTCTTCCTCCTCCTTCTGCTTCTCCACCTCTTTACGCTCTTCCACCTCAAGAGGTGGGGTGACCTTCTCGGAGGGAGCTCTCTCTTTTTCCGGTGGAATCGAGGGGGTCTCCGGCGGGGACACCTCCACCTCCACAGTCTCCACGGGGGGCTTTACGGTGGGCTGGGGGGCAGGCGGAGCTGGAGAGATGGCCTCTTCAGTGGAGGGGGGGCTTTCGCTGCTTACCTCTGGGGTAAGGGTGGTTTCGATAATCTCTGGAGGGGGAGGTGGAGAACCGGAGGAGATATATCTCTCTCTCTGCGGTGTGGGGGTGCTATCTTGGATTTCGGGGGGTGGGGGGGGCGGCAGAGGGATGTCTGCAGTGGACAGCTCTTTGGGAGCATCGGGGGTCATCCCGCCGTTGTGGTCATCATCTCTCTTCTCGGTATTTACATCATCCATGAAATTCGCCCCTTAAAGGCCCCTTACCACATCTTCAGTCGTTTATCAATCGTGCATCTATGTTACTTCAAACTCTTTATATAAAACTTTCCCCTTCTTTCCCTGGGGAACCCTTCTCCGGTCAGGTTATTACGTCTTTCAGCCTGCCGAAGTCCCTGGCGAGCTTGATCTCCCGGGCAATCCTTCTTCCCGTTGACATGTTCTCTTCAAGGAGGTCCGAATAGGGCGATCCTTTTATGAAAAGGTTCGTTCCAGCGACAATTCTAGCGGATATCTCGAAGACCACAATCTCAAGGTCGTCTTTCACGACGCTTTCCAGACAGAAGGGGCCTATGATCCCACCGAAGAGTTCCAGGCTCTTCTCCACGGTTTTCTCTGCGTAGTCGAAAACCTTAGGGAGCAAAGATTCCCTTATGGCCACCGGGGCGTTCCCGGTGACCACAAAGGTGGGAACGATCCCCTGCTTCTTGAGCTGCTCCTGGGAGCCCAGCTTGTACATCTCATCTATGTTTGATTCGTCCCTCCGGTCTATAGAGAGCATCTCAAGGGTGCCCCTGCTCAACTTGTATCCCTCTTTCTTGATGGGGGAATAGAAGAAATGGAAGTAGTACCTGGTCCCCAGAATGTATTCCTGGATGGTGAAGCCCTTACTACGATCTATACCGTCCAAGAAATCCTGGTAGTTCCTGGCGATAAAAAAGCCCCTTCCGCCCTTGGCGCCGTCATATTTCACGAGAACGGGGAAGTTGATATCCTTGGGATCTTTGACCTCCCGGGGCATTCTCACACCAGCGGATGTGAGCCACTCCCTCTGTTTTCTCCGGTCCGACTCCCACTCCAGCACTCTGCGGTTCCCGAAGGTGGGAAGAGGCAGGCTGCGGAAGTTGTCCGCCCCGAGATATTCGACGAAGGAACCGTGGGGTACAAGAATTACGTTCTTCTCGATCAGCTGGTCCTTTATGTCGAAGATCTCCTGATAGGAGTCCACCGTGAGAAACTCGTCGGGCTTGGCCAGGGGAAAGGCATCGTAGTATCTCGGCGGCTTCTTAAGGGCAATGCCCAGCGTTTTGAAACCCTCAAGTCTTGCACCGTGGAAGATCTGAAGAGAAGAGTGGGAACAGACGGTGGTTATGGTGAGTTTCTCCTTGTCATATTCATCGATCAACCTGTGGATGCGTCTTACATCTGCTTCCATTATCTCCTACATGTATTTTCCTTAAATCAATCTTTCTATTTTTCTCCGTTCAAATTGCGGTGCACTGTCCCTCCCGACCTGGGCGCCGCAAACGAAGCAGGTGGCCTCCGCCTCTTCCTCCTCGAGTTCCTCTTCTTCCTCCTCTTCTTCGGCCTCCTCTTCCTCCATCTCCTCCCTCTCCTCAAGCTCCTCGAGCTCTTCTTCCCCCTCTTCCTTCTCCTCAATCTCCTCCTCCATCTCCCCAGGGCGCAGTATGGCGCCGCAGTTGGGGCACACCTTGGAATCTGCTGGGAGTATGGCGCCGCACTGGCCGCACTCAATCTCTTCGGTGGAGAATTCTATCCCACAGTGGGGACACTTGATGGCGTCCCACGGCACCTCCTCGCCGCAGTTGGCGCACACGGGAAGCGCCTCCTTCTTCGCAACTACGAAGAGGAAGTAGAGAAGTAAGCCCACAAGGATCAGGATGACAGCCACAACGATCCATCCCCAGAGGGGGAAGCCTCCGGTCTCGGCGGCTTTGGCCTTGAGCTGTGTGTTCCAGTAGTTATTGCTCTCGGAGCTCTCCGGCCAGCGGTTCTCCGGGTCCACCCTAAGGACGAAGGTGTGCTTTCCGCTCTTTGAGGGCGTCCAGGTGAAAGTCACAACCCTTGTGCCGTTGGGAGGCAGGGTCACCGTTCTTCTGCCTATCACCTCCAGTACGCCGCCCGCTGGGGAGACTAAGAAGGTGACTTCCACCCCCTCTAATGTGGTGTTACCCGTGTTCCTCAAGATGAACCTGAACTCTGCGGACTTATCCTCCTTGAAGATGCCCGGCAGAAACCACCTCTCAACAAATATGTCAGGCTTCGGGATGACCGTCAGGTTCGTCTGGAGGGTGTTGTTGATCTCGTTGAACTCCTTCTCGGCATTTTCCGGGTCCACTGATACTATCAGTTGCACCTCCCCCTCTTCTGGGGCCTCCCAAAAGCCCGAGAGGGTAACGTTGGATGAACCCGGAAGCTCTTCTACATACCACCTCCACACCACCTGTCTCTCCCCGGGGGAGGTTTCCGAGAGGAGCAGAACGGTGAGGTTGCCTGCAGCGACCCCCCCAGCGTTCTCCACGGTGACCTCCACAGTATAGTTCCCGCCGGTGATGAGACCTTCCCCCTCTTCCATCAGCTGCTTCACCGGGGTGTATACGAGGGTGAGGTTTCTAGCGTAGAGCTCGGGGACGTCCTCAATGCCGTAAACCCAGAAGGTCGTGGAGTCCAGATTGTTATCCGGGTCCTCCTCGGTCCAGCTGTGGGGTTCAACCAGGGCGAAGACCTCGTAGTGGCCTCTGCTGGAGGGCTTCCAGTTGTAGAGTATGTTGGCCATCCCCCTTCCCGGCACCTCCCCGGTCCACACGAAACTTGCTATGACCTCATAATCCTCCGTATGCACTGGGTCGCCTATTGTGAGAGTAACCTTCACCCCTGTTGCGGGAGTGTCCCCTGCGTTGTAGACGGTCAGGTTGATGGTGACGGTATTCCCAAGCCCCAGGGAGTTCACAACCACACTTCCCTGCTGGAAAGTGAGGGAGTCCTCTTTGAGCTCCAGGTCTGGGAGTGTCATCACATACACTCTTCTGGTCATAATGTTGTTCTCCTCGTTCTCCTCCTTCACTGTGTTGTAGGCGTCAAGGAGAACGTAGAGGGTGTGATAGCCCCCGGGGAGAGCTGTCCAGTTCACTGAGACCCTTACGTAGGAGCGCGCCTCGATCCTCTCCACGGTGATAGAGGGGATGGTCTGAGACCATTCAATGAGCTTTCCACCGTGTTGTGGGTCCCCGTCAAAGAACTGCACCACCACATCGTTGGCGGGAAGATCTCCGACGTTCCTCACTGTGGCAGTGACCTTCACAGTGCTCCCGTAGGGTATTGGCTCGGGGATGCTGAGGCTAATGTCCTGGGGGTCCATAGTGACATCCGGTCTTCTGACCACATTGAAGTTGTAGGAAAGGATATTGTTGTTCTCGTCGCTCTCTGTTATGTTGTTGTCTTGGTCTAGGAGAATGAAGAGCGTGTGAGGGCCGAAGCCCTGGGCAGTCCAGGTGGTTGTAAAGACCCTGTACTGCCCCGGTCCTATATCTCCGATGCTCTCCCCGATGAGGTTGTAGGAGCTGTCCATGTAGAAGCGAACCACCACCCCGTGGGCGGTGGTGCCCCCGGTATTCCAGACAGCGGCCATTATGGTGACGGTGGTACCATTGGCCACGGGAAGGTCTGGGGAAAAGGAGACATCTGCCTCAGAGATCGTCAGGTCGGGAATGGTTCCCACGATAAGGTCGAAGGAGATGACGTTGTTGGTGGTGTCCTCCTCGTGGACTGTGCCCTCTGGGTCAACTACTATGAGTATCGTGTGGGTGCCTAGGGTCTGGGGGGCTGTCCAGGAGGCATATATGGTTATGCTCTCACCCCTTTTGAGAGATGCTACCTGCTGGGTGAAGAGCCTCTTCTCCTCGCTCACCTCACCATCGTATATCCCAACGGTGAAATCCTCGGCCTCGGCCTCCCCTAGGTTCTTCACCTCGAAGTGGAGCGTTACAAGATCCCCCTGACCTATGGGGTTATCAGAGGTTATCACAAGGGAGGTCTCCTCCACAACAAGCTCCGCCGGGCTTATGACCACGATGGAGCCCTCAGAGGCGCTGTTTAG